>CAYVEU010000020.1:0-11719 GCA_964450015.1 uncultured Christensenella sp.
TATAAAAACAATCAATATTTTGCATCGAATGAGCAATCAGTGAAAAAAGCGGTGAAAAATTTTATCGTCAAACAGCTTTCTTTTGGTGAATTTATTTTTGTTATGTGCTCTCCCAAACGGTGACCATAACAAACTTAGAATCACAACAAGATAATTTTTTGCTTTATTTTTTTCCCCGAAGGTGCTATAATATGAATGTTGTGTTTCCGTAGCTCAGTAGGACTAGAGCACCGACCTCCTAAGTCGGGTGTCGGCGGTTCGACTCCGCCCGGGAACGCCAAAAGAAAAGGTCTGCAAACCGCAGACCTTTTTTCTACTCTTTTGTTTTATTACTACATATCCACCCTATCAAATTTATTGATATTATTGAGAGTATCTATTTAAAAAATGCGATTTAATTTATTAATCCTAAAGTTGTCTACCTCGTATACGAATCGACAGAGAACATGGTTAAACAGCAAGACTTTGCGGTTTTTCCTTTTTTATCCCGAATCCCAGATACGTCGTATGCCAGTTATGAATTATTTAATAAATTTCATAGACTAAACCCCAAAATAGCAAAACACTTAGAATCTTAAAAATTTTATTGACAATTTTTTAGATATATGATATAAATGTTATAAATGTTATATGGAGAGATTGCAATGGAATTTTCAAATAAAGTTAAGTATGTGCGAAATGAATTAAAGCTGTCACAAGATGAGCTCGCTAAAGAATTAGGGGTATCTTTCGCTACCGTCAATCGTTGGGAACAAGGCAACGTTGTTCCGCACAACAATACCAGTTTAAAATTTGATGAATTTTGTAAAATTCACAATATCATTTTTGAAAAAGCTAGCAATGTACACAAAGGGCTGACACTCATTACTGCTCGACAAATCGAAAGTTGGTTTAGCTTAAACCAACGGGATTCTCAAGGTGGCTTCCCTGAATTGATCGAAAAATTAATAATTGAATCCGTCAAGGGAAATATAAAAAACCTTAGATTTCCATCTAAAGACAAAGTAAATTTGGACGGTTTTGATGGCGAAGTAACTTGCGACAGCCCAAATAACTTATTCATACCATTCGGAAATAGCGTTTGGGAACTAGGCGCAACCACCATTAGCTCAGTCGCAAAAATCAAGAAAGATTATGAAACGAGGTCTGTTCATACACCTATGGCGCAAAAGAAGTCATCAACCTTTGTTTTGGTGACACCCAAATCATTTTCCAGTTCTACCAAAAATCAGTTACTAAGCTATTTTAATAAACAAAAATGGAAACAAGTAAAAATTTACGATGCCGTAGATTTGGAATTATGGCTAAGCCAGTGCCTTACAACAAGCCTTTGGGTCCATGAAATGTTCACAAATGAAAAACTTGATATCGACTCATTCGACAATGCATATACCAATTTTATGACAAAAACCTCCCCAGAATTGTCCTCAAAATTATTTACAACAAAACGAGAAAATGAATCCCAACTGTTTTTTGATTTGCTTAAATCTTCCAGAGTTATAAAAGTATCAAGTGCATCAAAAGAAGAATCGTTCGGTTTTGTTTTATCCACTCTCAAAGAGACCAATGATAAAAATATACTTTCAAAAATAATTATATGCAACAATTATTCATCTCTAATAAAGGCAGATGCTTTAGCAACTGGAAAAATTTTAATTTTAACCTCTCCTATAGCCAATCATAGCATATCTAAAAATAATCAATTCATTTTTATCTTTGGTAGAGATACCGCCGATCAGTCAATTAATGTAAGTCTAAATGTTCGACCGCAAAGTTGTATAATGGATGTTCTGACAAATGAAATGAAAGTGCCTGCCGCTAAATTAAGTGAAATTTCCCACAAGGCTAAAAACAACATAATGTTAATAATGCGTGAAATAGAAAATGAAACGTCTCATACATCTAATAATTGGAGAAATGACCCTGAAATAGAAAAATTGATCCCCATATTAATGGTCGGAAAAGTCGACCTCAACAACGAGACCGATAAGAAAATTTTGTCATCCTTTCTTCCCCAAAGGATAGAATTAGATAGTTATATTACTTATTTAAGAAAGTGGGAAAATCGCGACAACTCGCCCCTTTTCTTTTATGGGAACAATATAAAAGTTTGTCTAAAAGAGGAATTGTGGATCAGTGTAAAAAATTTGATAACCCCAAAAGTGATTGATATTTTAATTCAAACCTTAAAAGATATTTTTAAAACTGTCAATCCCAAATTTGAACTTCCTGCCGAAAAGCGTGTGGCACATCAAATTTACCATAAAGCATGGAATTACAATAAGCATCTTATTAGTGGGTTATTAGATTCTTGCATACTCTTAACAATTTATAACAACGAACAAACAAAAATCGATTTGCTTGTTAGACAAATTTTGGACTACGTTTCTAGTCCTGAAAGTATATTGACGCTGTCCGATTTTTTTAGCTTAATTGCTGAATGTTCTCCAGATGAGTTTCTAGCCTATATAGAAAAAGAAATCAAGGATGACAAGAGCTATCTTTTCACTCTGTTTGCCAATAATGACACGAGCTCATTATTTGGAGCTAGGCAAGATTATTGCAGCCTACTTTGGGCATTAGAACTACTAACCCACATTAATGAGACTAAAATTAGAACTTGTAATATATTGATGTCATTAAATTTAAAAGAATTTGTCTATAAGATATCAAACTGTCCAAAAGAGTCTTTGCTAAATATCCTTCATTGGTTAAATAAAAAAAATGCCTTAACTTTCAATGACAAAAAGGATATTGTTGTAAAATTTATTAAGACTTATGGGAAACACGCATTTGATATTGCTTTAAACCTTATAAGCGCTAGCTCAGTTATGCTTTCCGGGGCTGATTTGAAATGGCGCAATCCTAATTTAATAGAAGAAGAAATTACCTACGGTATGATTTATTGCGCTATCGAAGAATATGTACAAGCTATTTTATCCACTGTAGAGCATTCCGACTTAGATACAATAAAAAAAATCATCGATCTTCATTTTTATCTTACAAACAATTCTCTCGATAATATAAGCAACTTCATCCAAAAAAATTATTCACACGATAAAAAAGCATCTAATAACTTATATGAGTATGTTTTATCCATGCGTTATTCCATAATTAAATATTCAGAGAAAAATAATGATGAATATTTCTTAAAAACGTGTGAGAATTTGATAAAAATTCTAAAGCCTAACGATTTGCTAGATAGTAGCTTGGTTTATTTTAAGCATTTTGGATATGACGATTGTCCGATTCCAGAAACAATTGATGAGGATTTTGACAAAGAAGAGAAAAAAGTCAGAAAATACCAAAGCGAATTATTTAAAAAACTCTACGACACCTATGACCATGATGCGCTTATTGACAAAATTACCGCAGCATTGCCGGACAATGGAATTGACGGCCACTTTTTTGCCACGCAAAACTTATCTTCTCAAGATGTAGATTTGTTTGTAGAAAGCGCAAAAAAGTTGAAGAAATTTCATTTTTTGGTTTCTTTTTTATCAAATTTGGGGACACATATTTTCGAAAGTTTTATCAACAAACAAGATAAAAGTTTTATTATGGAAATCATTCCATTTATTTACAACATAAAATCCGTACCCAATGTCATTTTGCAAGATGAAGAACTAATACAACTATTATACAGGCATCGCGAAATGAATGCAGATGCCACGTCTAACGATTTGGAGTTAATTAAATTGTACAATCCAATCTCGTATATACAATGGGTTATATATCATGTAAAGACAGAAAACTGGGATATTGCAAACATATTATCCGTTTTACACAATATCAAAATTGAACACATAACAAACACAAATGATTTTTATCATTTGAGAAAAATTTTCTCACAACTAGATCAAAACTATTATAACGATGAAATATTAAAATTGGAAATCATGTTTTTTAATATCTTCAATTATGATGAGATTCCAAACGGTATAAAAAAATACTTGTTCAGTAATCCGCAAGAATATATCTCACTGATAGACTCGGTAGATAAAGAAAACAAGATAGCTTCTTCTATGTGGTTTAAGCTAAATATGTATATGTCTTTTCCCTTAAATTTCGAAACTGAGCCTGAAAAAATTGATAAGTTTATTTTTACTATAATGAATTATAGCAATCCTGACGACAGAAGAATTAGAATATTAAGGAGCAATCTAGGTTCAATTTTAGCAAGGTCATTCAATGTCGATGAGAAACACTTATTGCCACAAAATCTTATAAATATTGTTGAAAAATTGGCTGACGACAATGTGAATAGAGGGATAGTTATTGGATATGAGAATATGCGCGGCGTAAGAACAGTAGGCGATGGCACGTCCGAATTAAAATTATCAGAATTGTATGAAGAAGAAGCTAAAAGTAAAGATATTCTTTACCCGGAAGCGGCAAAAATCTTAAGAGCACTTGCGAAAAACAGAAAATTTGACGCCCAAAGAGATAAAGAAGATAGAATGTTGATGGATGATTTACTGTGAGCATTAAATATCCGTGAACTACGACTATCGTTAATTTTACCACAAAATTGGCTTGATAAAATTATATATAGGAGAATCAAATGAAATATATCTTTGATACGAATGCTTTCTACTATTACCTAATGGCACAGCACAACTTTCAGCTTCCGAACATTACAATAAATAAGCACATTGATAAGACGAAATTCCTACAATTTGTTAATTCAACTCAAGGGAATTTTCTTTTATCCGCTGTATCGATATGGGAGCTTACCACTCGTTTTAGAAACGAACCTCAAGTAATTATTGAAGCTATGCATATTTGTGAAATAGATAAAATTAAGATCTGTACTGACGGTTTCTTTAATATATCACCTGAAGTATTGGGCGGTTTCGCCAATCTAAAAGCTAATAAGGTTCTTGTAGAAAAATTTATTAAAGAAAATTATGTCCCGCAACGAGCAAAAGTGGAAAGTTGGTTTTTAACAAATATTATAATTTATTGTGCAGTATTGTTTCTTCAATTGCAAATTCACAACCCAGAATTCCTTAAAAAAATTATTGTTAAAAAATCTATCGATTTAATAGACATGAATTTCCTTAATTTCCTTGTACAAATTATCGCCACTATGTATCCAAAATTAATTCAACTTACCAAAACAACTGATGCCCATTTATTTGAGCTACTTAAGCAATCAACAAATTTGGAAAAAATTATAAAAAAAGAATTTGAAGTTGCTCTGTATAACGGTCTTTGCTTTGTAAATTCAGAACTAAAAAATATGAAAATACAAATGACAGACAATCTGACCATTGACTGTTCTGAGGCTCTTGATGACGCTATATTGCAAAAGCTCAATTCTTATTACTCAAACGGCAAGCCACTAATGCCACAATTAAGCAAATTAGCGGAAACAGCCGACATACTTTCGGCACATCATTTGCTGACAACAATGATGCAAAAAAGAGGTTTTACCTCCTTGCAAATGAAATACTTTCAAGTGTTTATTGACGACTGGTTTGTAAAGGGTAGGAAAATGCACAAAAATGATATCAATGACTTCCTTTTTATCAAATTTGTTGATAAAAATAAATTAGGCATCACCTTTGATAAAAAAGTAGCAAATTTCTTACACTTGAATAATTTGGATGGCTGTTCGAAATTTGTATAAAGCAATGACTATACTATAATGAATTAAAAAAAACCACTTGAACAACTGCTTCTATTTAAGATATTTACGCACATGAATACCATTCATTATTAACAAAACGATCAAAGGTCTGCTGTTCGCAGACCTTTATCTATATACATAAATCATTAGTCGGTATCTGATACTATCGAATTTATTGCATCAACAACCCTCTCTTTTGTGTCTGAAATAAAGTGACTGTATACTTTTAGTGTTACCGTAGAATCACTATGTCCTAAATATTTGCTTACCGTTTGTATCGGAACATTTTTTGACAACAGAATACTACAAAATGTATGTCTCAACCCGTGGCAAGACACACGCTTTAATCCGTTCGCTACTTCTAGCTTAGATAACCAATGATATGGTGTATGCGGATGCAAAGGTTCTCTTGTATGTGTTGCGGCAATATAATAAGTATCCAGCTTAGTCATGAAGTCCTTATCAGCTTCAATAAACCATTTCATATACTCTTTCAAATCGTTTTCCAATTCAGGTACTAATGGAATATCTCTTATTGAAGTTTTTGTCTTTGGGGCTTTTTCATATATTCCATATTGCTGTTGAAAAATTCTATTCCTCCTAACGTGTATAACTTTGTTGACAAAGTCCACATCGCTCCATCTTAACCCACACATTTCTGAATTTCTCAATCCTGTAAGCAAGAAAGTCTTTAACACTATTTTTTTGTTGATTTCGTAGTCGGGCAATTTTTCTATTATTTTAAGGATGTCCCTTGTTTCAGTAAAAGTAAAAACTTCTTTCTCCTCTGTTTGGCGTATTGATACATTGTTACTTCCCGACGATATCTTTGTAAGAGAAACCGGATTTTTCGCTATCCAATCATAACGAACCGCTTCGTTAAAAATTGTACGCAAAACTCTCCTGTAACCCTTTACCGTTTCGGGAGAATAAAGCTTAGCTTTGTTTTTTACCGCAAAGTATTCGTCAAAAACAAGATTATATCTTTCACAAGTTTTCTTTGCTCTACTTAATTTAATTGACGCTTGACCGTGTCTAAGGTTATAAGACGCACATCTATCTAATATTCCCTCTCGCGCAAGCTCTCGGAAATTCACTTCTTGGGGTAATGGCTTTTTTAATACATAAGTTTCTTCCTTCCCTCGGCAATAGGTTCCCATTAAATAACTATTCAAAAACAGTTGGATGTCCCTTACCGTTATTTTATTTATCGGTTGCTTAGATAACCCTTTTTCTTCTAGATAAATATTAAACTTCCCAACGGAGTCGTTTGCTCTAATCACATAACTTTTTGACAACCCGAACTCTACAGATTTAACCCATTCGCTTGCAAGTTCCGAAAAAGTAAGTATACGGTTATGAATAATCTCCCTTTCTTCTTTGATTCTGTTTTTTATTTCTTCTTCAAAGAGTAAAGCTTCCTTATCTACTCTTTTTCTAAACTTTGCCTCCGTCAAAAAAGTATCGTTATAAATCTTTTTACTGAATAGCTTATTTTTATTAGAGGTAACATCCAGCCCACTAACTTGAATCCTTGCTCTAAGTATTCCGTTTTTCCCTTTTTCGATTTTGATATACGCCATAATTTCCTACCTATTTGTTATATAATCATTCAAACTGTCCATATCGACTAAGATTTTACTGCCGACGGTTAAGTATCGAACCAATCCGTCTTTACACCATTTCCTAATAGTATATACGGTTATAGACGAATTAGGATCTACTTTCCGTATCTCTTCGAATGCTTTTTTTATTGTTCTTAACATATTCCTCCTTTTAAAATAAGGAGAAACGCAACCTTATGATGCGTTCCTCTCTTGCCGCGCTGAACGCATCGGCTGATTTATTGAGATATATTGGGGATTTTTGCCCTATTATTTCTTCTCTACCGTTTTCTGTAAGGTTTCGTAACCTGCGGTTATTAAAGCGACTTTAGTCAATTGGTGCTTTATTAGAAACTCGTCTATTTCGTCAGCAAATTGTCGCTCTACGCTAGTTCCCCATACCTTGCACTTTGCTTTGCGCTCGTCCTTGTGTTTTTCTTCATATGTGCGCTTTCTCTCGCGTTCGGGTGTGCTCTCTTTGCGTTCCATATTCAAACCTCCTATCCTTCGTGCTGTCGTATTAATACGATATAGTATACTTCTGCGTTTGTCAAGAGGTTATATCCAAATTCCTTTGATAATTGGGAATTGGTCGTATTCATCATCTTCGTACCGGCAAAACCTGTTTGCTTGTTCGGGTACGGTGTACTTAAGCCGTGAAATGCTTTCGCCGCGCTTAGCTCCGTACCGCTTAGAAATTTCGTTGTAGAAATTCTCTTGCAAGGCAGAGTACGACCTCTCTTCTCCGCGTTGTTTCCAAAACTCGGAATGGCATAACAGCGGTTGATGTATATCCCTTTGTAACTTGTATACTGGGTTGCCGTCTTCGGTTCGCTGTTGTAGCTTATTTCCCTTGTCACTACGTTGACTGCTCATTGCCTTTACTCGCCACTTATCCGTTAGCGGTAAGTAGTATACGAAAAGGTTGCGCCTATTCGGTTCTGTAACCGTTATTGCACAGATGATGTTGGTATCTGTTTTCATAAATCCGACTGTCTTTACCGCATAATCGTAACAACGGCGAAAATAGCATTCTATTTCTTCTTCGTCGGGAAAGTCGTTCCAAAACTCTCTGTTGCCTCCAAATTGCAGACACTCCATAATTCTGTTTCGTCCACGGGCATTAAACCGTGCGTTCAATTGCCATATAGCGAGGTCAGCTTCTGTTTGGAAATCCTCGGATTTTTCTTTCAACCACTTAACTTTATATTCCGCTTGAACGCGCTCAATATATTCGTCTTGCGCCGTTAAATCCTGTTGTCGAAAGGTAATTACCGAAACCGTTGCGTGTTTATCTCTTAGATAAATTCCCTGCCTTTTATCTTTGTCGTAATAGCCTATACTTTTCACCTCCTTTTGTATCATTTCCGTCGCAGTTTTTATTAGCGCATATATACCACCCCCTTGATATCCCTTACACTATAAAAGTACGATTCTACTTATTTTGTTAAGGCTTGTTTCAAACTTTTTATTTATCTTTTTCTGAATTACCCTTTCACTTACCCAAGGACACTTTTTTGAAAAAGTTCTTTAAATTTCAAATTTCTCAAAAATTTGATCCCTCTACTTAAAAGGGCTCAAAAACGGTAAAACCGCACCCCCTTAATTTTATATTTAGCTAAAAATTTTCTTTGACTTGTTTTCCCCTTCACTAAATAGAGAAAAATTGACGTTTTGTTAGGGTGTTTTCGGAAAAATTTTTAGATTTATTTTTGTCCTTCACTATATGGAGAAAAACATAGGTAAAATTGAGGTATATAACTGAAAAAATTTTTTGTTTTTAAAAAATTATTTTGTGAGTTTCTGTTATTTTACCATTTTGCAAATACCCAAAAAATGTGGCATTATTTGATGCCTAAGCAGGTAAAGAAAATTCCCAAAATCCAACGAATTTTGGGAATTTTGACACTCAGCGATCGCCTCGTAGGAACTATCGGGAAACCCGATTTTCCTTTGTGTTCAAATTTACAAAACACAGATACTATAACATTACACATATTGTACATTACTATTGCAACAAGCATTTGTCCTTGTAAAAATTGATACATTCCACGGCTGTGTCACAACTTTTCAATTAAAATTTTGTGAATTTGAAGATTCCAACCTCAAATGCAAGCTTGAATTAATATACTCCACTGCATAGTCTCTGCTGATTATATTGCCTTTGCTATTGGTGACTTCAATTTCGTAAACTATATAATCTAATTTTATTGCTATTCGATAATATTTGTCAGGCTCATAGCCTTTAAGAGAATATGTAGTTGTCTGTGCTTTTCCCTTACTTTGTGTATAAATCTGCGATACCCCAGCAGACATGCCCACCTCTAAATTGGCTGAACCGATATATTGTACTCCTACGCTACCTTTTACCGATACTTCAATGGATGTTTGTATGCTTTCTTCCGTTATTGTTTGTGAAGATGCAGATAAAGTAACTTCGCCTCCTCTATAATAGGTAGGGGTGTCTGCCCACAGTGTCATTTTTTCGACTCGCTTTAATTGATAAACTTTTGTTGTATATGTATCAGCCACATATGTTTCCGTCTTTCCCAAACCAAAATATCCCACAAGCCCAATTACAGGTCCACCCAAAAACCACAACGGATTATTAACTGTTTTAGTTTCCGTAATTGTCTCAACTTTAGTTTTGCTTCCATCGATAGTTCGATTTAAGTCTACAACTTGATAACCCGTAGTCGGTCCATCCGCTTTGGTGTATGTGACACGATCATAATTAGGTGTATTGGGTATTCCATCCGATTTATCATTAGTATTACCAGCAACGCACCCACAACAAGCAACGATTAAGCTCAAAGATAGAATTATCGTTGACAACAACTTACTTATTAATCTTATCTTATTCTTTTTCATATCTTCACTCCTTTGTTCTTAAAATTTCATTTGATTAAAATCAATTATAATTTATACCAATATTTATTTTGGTAGGTGCTAGTTAAATACGTCGCATTTGTAGACGCATTTGCAACAGAGATTTGAATACCGCCACTAGTTGCACCGCTTGTAGAAGTATAGTACCATGTAGTGGTATCTTTGAACACTACGCTCGTCAATCTACTGCTATATGTGAACGCATAATCGCCTATGCTTGTTACGCTGCTACCGATTGTTACGTTCGTCAGTCTACTGCAATAAGAGAACGCACTACTGCCGATGCTCGTTACGCTATTTGGGATAACTACGCTCGTCAGTCCACTGCAAACAGAGAACGCAGACTCGCCGATGCTCGTTACGGAGTTACCGATTGTTACGCTCGTCAGTCCACTGCAACCAAAGAACGCAGACTCGCCGATGCTCGTTACACCGTCGGGAATAACTACGCTCGTCAGGTCGCGGCGATTATAGAACGCACTATAATATATTATTTTACAATTATCATCAATAGTTAAGCTTACGCGAGTTTCAACCATTCCCATTGCTACTAAGTATGGGTTATTTTCATTTCCTAAGTACTTTACGTTTTCTTTTACATTATAATTGAGGCTATTGCAACCGTAGAATGCTTTTGAACCGATGCTCGTTACGCCGTCGGGAATAGCTACACTCTTCAGTCCACTGCAATTATAGAACGCACTATCGCCGATGCTCGTCACACCGTTCGGAATCTCTATGCTTTTCAGTCCACTGCAATTATAGAACGCACTACCGCCGATGCTCGTTACACCGTCGGGAATAACTACGCTCGTCAGTCCACTGCAATTATAGAACGCACTACTGCCGATGCTCGTCACACCGTTCGGAATCTCTATGCTTTTCAGTCCACTGCAATTATAGAACGCACTACCGCCGATGCTCGTCACATTATCGGGAATGATAATACTCGTTAGATTAGAACAGTTGTAAAATGCTCCATAGAGTATATTCCCACCTGTTACCATTACCTTCCTAAGTGACGTAGGTATATAATAAGTACGATAATAACTACCAGCATAATACTGCTCTGTAGCGGTTCCCCCCATATAACTCGACGTGCCGAATATATATCCAAACAACGTTGATGATGATGCACTCGTTGCACTCTCGCTTCCGCCTGCAAACGGAATTATTATTTCCGTCAGTCCACTACATCCATTGAACGCACCATCACCAATACTCGTCTCGCTGTTGGGTATGGTTATACTTGTCAATCCACTGCATCCTTTGAACGCATATGAGCCGATACTCGTTACGCTATCAAGTATAACTACGCTCGTCAGTCCACTGCAACCAGAGAACGCATTTGAGCCGATGCTCGTTACGCTATCAGGTATAACTACGCTCGTCAGTCCACTGCAACCAGAGAATGCATTTGAGCCGATGCTCGTTACGCTGTCACCTATCGTCACGCACGTAAGATTGGAACAGTCGTTGAAAGCGCCATAGAGTATATTCCCACCCGTTACCGTTACTTTCTTTAACGTCGAGGGAATATAATAGGTACTGTTGGTCGTAGATGAAGTACTGCTACCGTAATAGTATTGCT
>CAYVEU010000020.1:11819-18215 GCA_964450015.1 uncultured Christensenella sp.
ACCGATTCAAGTCCACTGCAACCAGAGAACGCATTTGAGCCGATGCTCGTTACGCTGTCACCTATCGTCACGCACGTAAGATTGGAACAGTCGTTGAAAGCGCCATAGAGTATATTCCCACCCGTTACCGTTACTTTCTTTAACGTCGAGGGAATATAATAGGTACTGTTGGTCGTAGATGAAGTACTGCTACCGTAATAGTATTGCTTTGTTGCCGTACCACCTTCATAGCTGCTTGTCCCAAAGATATATCCAAACGGATATTGATAGGTATCCCTTGAAGTCTTTCTGCTTTCGCCTACAAACGGAACAATCATTTCTTCTAATGCACTACAGCCACTGAACGCAGAAGTGCCAATACGCGTCACGCTGTCGGGTATTGTTATGCTCTTTAGCCCACTACTGTTTTTGAAAGTATTTGCAGGTATGGTTGTCACGCTGTCGGGTAACACAATTTCTCCGCTTATCGGGTTACCGTTTAGATATAAGCGATTTGCATAATACATGGGATTTGCATAATTGTCACCAAATGATATTCCACACCACTTTGCTATGTCCGTAATATATACTGATTCAAGTCCACTGCATCCATTAAACGCATTTAATCCGATGCTTGTTACGCTGTTCGGGATCACTATGCTCGTTATGGAACCGCAATTGTTGAACGCATATTGCCATATCTCAGTAATACCTTCGGGCAAGGTTAGTTCCGTTTCATTTCCCATATAGCCTATTAAAATCTTTACTTCTCCGTCTATATAGATTATATATCCGTTTTTATCGGTTAACACCTTACTATCATTTTCTTCCGTATATACTTTCTTTGCATAATACCCTATATATCCGTAACCACTGCTTCCTTTGGTTATCTGTAAATTCGATTTATTATATACTTTTACAAGCCTATAGCAATACCTGAATGCATTACTCCCTATAGTCGTTATACTATTGCCTATTGTTATACTTACTATATTACTGCACTCATAGAATGCATTAGAGCCGATGCTCGCACCTCCCGTTATTACAACCTCTTTTAAACTACTCGGTACAATGCTTAAATTATCACTGTAACTATTCGCTCCAAATATATATCCAAAATGGGTATAGCTTGTTCCGTTTAAAGTCGCACCTACAAAAGGTATGGTTAACTTTGTCAGTTGATTACAATCGGATAATGCGCCTTTCGCTATACTCGTTACGTTTTCCGAAATAATCAATTCCGTCCCTTCAAAACCGGAAAAGGCATTTGCTTCTATCGTAGTTATTTGTTCGGGCACAACGATGCTGTCTGTCGAAGTCAAATGATAATAAGCATATCCGCCAATCGTATTGACGTCGGACGGTATTTCGCTGGTTTTAAAGCCAAAAGCCAAAGTTTTTCCCGATAAAATGCAATTCCCGTCGCTGCGGTATTTCGTATTGCCCGAAGAAACCGTGATTGTGGATATATCGCAATATTCGAATGCGCTGTAATGAATGTTGTTCACCGCGTTTCCAATAACCACGTTATTTAATTTCACGTCATTGGAGAACATTTGCTCCTTTACGTCTTTCACCGAATTGCCTATAACGGCAGTCGTCAACGCGCTACATTCGGCGAAAGCAGCCTTTCCTATTTGGATAACACTGACGGGCACGGTAATTGCCGTCAACGCTTTACAACCGTAAAAGGCATATTCACCTATATTTTCCACACTTGTGGGCAAGGTAAACGCCGTAAATCCTATACAATTAGCAAAAGCATAATTTCCTATACTCGTCAAACCGCGACGAATGGAAATCGCCGTTAAACTACTACACCCGTCGAAAGTATGATTACCGACAGAAAGCACAGATTCAGGCAAAGTTATTTTTTTAAGGCACGTCGCTCCGTAAAAGGCGTAAGCTTTTACCGTCGTAGCATTGGAAATCGTAGCGTTTTCCACTAAGGAATTATCTATATATAAATTGTGCGCTATTGCAACAGGATTGGCGCTTGCATTGAAGAAGTTTATCCCTGCCCATGCCGATATATCTCCGCTAAAATTGACTTTTTGCAAATTATCGCAACCGTTAAATGCATCGGCTCCGATACTTGAAATCGTATTTGCCAACGTAATTTCTTCCATAGTTGCACAATTACTAAATGCATTTGCCTCAATGGACCAACCGCTTGTCACCGCAACTTTAACTAAACTGTTTTTCGGAATGGACGATATTGCCAAAGTCGGAATTGTGGCATGAGTGATATTTACGCAATCTTTAAAAGCGTCAGTGCCTATACTCGTTACACTCTTGTCAATATCTACGTTTTTGATATTGGTATCATTATAAAATGCATAAGCGCCGATAGAAGCAACGCCATTGGGGATAACCAAATTCTCCAATAACACATTATCTATATACAAGTTATGAGCAAAAGTAACAGGATTTGAGTAACAATCCGAAAAGTTAATTTTCACCCAATCGGCAACGCTTCCTTTATAATATACTTTCGTTAAAGAGTTGCATCTGTAAAACGCACTGTTTCCAATTTTTGTTATACTGTCCGACAAAGTTAATGTTTCCATCTTTTTGCCGCTGCTAAATGCACTCGACTTAATTTCTGCGCCGCTTGTTATGGAGACCGTTGTTAAGCTATTTTGAGGAATTGCCGAAATCGCCACCGCCGGCATAGTTGCAGAAGCGATATTTTCGCAACCGATAAATGCACCGCTGCCTATGTTTGTCACGCTGTCCGCTATAGTTACCGAATTTATATTGGTATTGTTCTTGAAAGAATAGGCTCCTATCTTTTCTACACCGTCCGGTACAATTAAATCTTCCAATAATTCGTCGTTAATATATAAATTATGAGCTATTGTAACAGGATTAGCATAATCATTTGCGAAAGCAATAGCTACCCATTTTTCGACACCGCCATAAAAATACACATCGGTTATATTGGTACACCCGTTAAATGCATTTGTGCCGATGCTCTGTATTGTGTCGGACAAATTGACGCGCGTAAGTTCTTCTAAATTAATAAAAGCGTAAGCGTTTACTGTCTCCGCTGAATCAATAGCTAATTCCGTAACGGCAGAATCCCCAATATACAAGCTATGTGCATAATATACAGGATTTGCCAAATTATCGGCAAAATTTATCATTGCCCATTGAGAAGCAGAACCTAAATAATTAACTTTATCCAAATTTGTGCAGCCGTTAAAAGCATTGCTTCTTATATCTTCCACCGTATCCGAGAGCGTTATTTCCATTAAATTGCTTAAGCCGCTAAAAGCTCTTAAACCAATTTTCTTTACGCCATCTTCAATTTTTATTTCTTGCAAATTAGTTGCGCCATAAAAAGCATCCGCGGCAATTTCTTCTCCGCCGTTTATCGTCAGCGAAGATAAGTTGCTTAACTGTAAACTTCCTATCGCATATGTCGGCATAGTGGCTTCGGAAATATTACACCCGTAAAATGCGTCGCGACCTATATTGGTAACGTTACGACCTAAAACTACTTTTGTTAAAGCCGCACACCCGTAGAAGGTTTCAGCTCCGATTGATTTCACCCCATCACCCAACACAGCATCGGACAAAGTTGTGCAACCATAGAATGCAGCATCTCCGATTGTTTCCACGCTATCAGGTATAACAATTTCAGTTAAATTTCCGCAACCGTAAAAAGCATATTGCCCTATGTTTACGATTGTATTCGGGATTTCGACTTTTGTGATATACTCTCCTTCAAACGCATACCCTTTTATCTCTTTTACGTATTTCCCATTGTATGTATGCGGAATATAAATTTCTTCGTCCTCGACCTCTCCCATTGAAGACAATATGTAATATGTTTTATCCTCATTCAATTCAAATTGAAATCCTGCAGTCGGCTCATGCACTCCGCACACGCTACAATATTTATTTGCAAACGCATGATCTGTTAAGGGAATTTCAGAATACGTCGTATAATCGCAATGAGAGCATGTATCATAAGCATTCCAACCAACGGAAATACAAGTTGAAGTTTTTGCGTCATGATGTATCAGCGTATGTCCTAAAGCGGTTATTGTAGTAGTTTTAGTATTTGAATAATTTTTTCCTTTAAAACTCACTTTTGCCGTATAAATTATAGATCCGTTTTGCGTACACGTCGCCGGCTCTTCTGTTGAAGTTATCGTTGCAGATACTCTTTCCGTATGTCCATTGTTATTCTCGCATACAAAAATTGCCACACAAGAAATTACTCCCGTCCATTGCCATTCAGGCAACGAATTTTCATAGTTATGCCCCGTTGCATCGATCTTTGTGTTCTCCGTTGCTCCGCAAACCGAACATTCTCTACTCTTATTTCCGTTATCCGTACACGTCGATGCTTTCGTTGTCTCCCATTCGCCCCAACTATGTCCTGTCGCGTCAATTTTTTCGTTTTCAATTTCTCCACAAACCGAACATTCTCTACTCTTATTTCCGTTTTCCATACATGTCGGTTCTTTCGTCGTCTCCCATTCATCCCAACAGTGCGTATGCAATTGAAGAGTTAACGCCGGCACTATTCCAAGCTCGGTCACATTATAAGGCATACCATATCTCTGCACGTCACCAGAATCGCTGACATAGCGGATACAGCTAGCTACATCCGTACTCGATCCGGCATAAGTACGGAGCCACCACCTGCCATATCCTTGAAAATTATATAATCCCAACGCCAGCGAATAATCGGTGCCGCGCTTTTTTAAGTCGGTTTTCGTTTTATTCCAAAAAGCATTATCATATTCAGACAGTAAAAATACTTTATCATTTGTATCCGTATCTGTGGACCACATATCGGAACTGTTTTCACATTCAGTTGAAATTATAATATTCTGTTGCGTCGAATCAAACGCTGTATTGTAAAATGTATTGTTCAACCATGAGCGTATTCTACTTTTGCTGTAGGCTTTATCCGACGGAGAATTGCCAAGTACAGATGTCGTATGATACGGTCTGCTGTCGATGATATTGTCGCAGACTATAAAAACTTTACCTTCTTCTGCTTGCCAAATTTTCCAACGAATGGGCTCAACCTTGAAATAATATACCTCATCGGTAGTTATAGTTATACCATTGGCAAAGCAATTGTCATTTCTGTTCGGTTTCGCCGTTACCTTGGCATAATAATAGCCGTCATCGCCCAAATAATAGCCGTTTTCCTCGGGCTCCTCGCCGATTATTTGAACGTTGTTGTTTTTTAAAGTCTGCGGAAATTCCCCGAAATAAATATACTCTCCGTGTTGGCAATACCCCTTCCCGTCTTTTCCGCCATGAATTGTAATTCCGCAATTTACACAAACGCAATTCGAATTAAGTACGTGTGCAACGTCGCCGCATTTCGTGCAAATGCAGTTTACATAATTATGCTTTGTGGAACTGGGGGTAATATATTTCTCATCGGTTTGTTTTTCTCCGCAATCTTTACAGCTACGTTCGCCTACACCGTAATCGGTACAATTTGCGTCCTTTACGGTTTTCCAATCTCCCCAATTATGACCGTTAGCATATAGTATTTCGGTTTTTGTGTCCGTATATGTTTCACCTTCAAACTCAACAGTTGCCGTATATACTTTGCTTCCGTTATCTTCACAAGTCGCTACGTTCGTTTTAGAAGTTATATTTGCCGATTTACGTTCGGTATGACTGCCGTTATTCTCACAAGTAAATACCGCTACCGCGCTTCCATATCCGCTCCAATCCCAATTTGGCGTTCCGTAATTATGTATACATGTTTCGTCTCCGGGATTAGTGGTATCATCCGGATTATTATCGGGATTCGTATCAATATCTTTATATGCGCCGTCTGAATAATAATCTTTATATCCAAACATTTCCCCGAGAGTCCAATGAAAAATTCCGTCGTTGACTGTTCCTTCAAACAGTAATTCTTCCGAACCAAGCATATCCATATAGCCGTAAACTACGTCATTACGATATTCCAAACGTCCGCTGTCACCGTTATCGTCGCTCCACGATTCTTTATCAAGTTTTATCCAATCATTATCGTCTTTAACGCCGTTATTATAAGCATAATAAGTGCCCTCGTAACCTAAAGCGTTATCACCTTTATTCTTGTCTTTACAAGCATATAAAGTTAACACCATTATCATTACCAACGCCAGAACTATAACTGCCTTACTTACCCGTTTCATTTTACTCTCCTCTAACACGGTAAAATGCACATAGAATATGTTATTCTACGAGCATTTTTATATTTTTACAAGATAATTTTATACCATAAAACCAATTTTTGTCAAATATATGAAGCATTGCTTCGACATTTAATACGAAAAACCGCATAATTTTGACATTTGTAAAAGCAAATTCACTATTAATGCACATGTAATAACATATTCTATGAGCATTTATTAATTGCCGTTACTCATCTTTGATAGCTTG
>CAYVEU010000021.1:0-17553 GCA_964450015.1 uncultured Christensenella sp.
TACAACCACCTCGTGCTTTTAGCGAAGAAAATGACGGGTTATAAAAACCTGATAAAGCTCGTTAGCGTTGCGTACGTCGACGGACTTTATTATAAACCGCGTACCGATTTCGAACACGTCAAGCAGTACGCCGAAGGACTTGTCTGTTTGTCTGCCTGCCTTGCGGGCGAACTTCCGCAAGCGCTTTTGCGCCGTGATTTCGACGGAGCGGACGCCATTGTCAAACGCTATAAGGAGGTGTTCGGCGAGGACTATTATATAGAGATTCAGGATCACAATATCCGCGATCAAAAGACGGTTTTGCCCTACCTTATCGATATAGCCCGCAAAAACAACGTCAAGCTCGTTGCGACAAACGACGTGCATTACCTCAACAAAAAGGACGCATTCGCTCAAAAGGTGTTGCAGTGTATTTCCTTCAGAACGACTATGACTCCCGAGAGCATGGAGGATGATGACAGCAACAGTCTGGCAGACGGCGGAGTGGATGACAACGGCTACTTCCCCACCAAAGAGTTTTACTTAAAGAGCGGCGACGAAATGGCGGCGCTGTTTCCGAACGTTCCCGACTGCATAACCAATACGCTGGAGATTGCCGACAAGTGCGAACCCTACTTTTTCTCCAAAGAGCCGCTCATGCCCGCGTACATTCCCGACGACGGAACGACGCCTTTCGAGTTCTTATATAATCTTACGTTCGACGGACTGAGACGCAAATATCCCGAGATTACGCCCAAAATCCGCGAGCGCGCCGAGTATGAGCTTAACATCGTCAAAACCATGGGGTTTGTCGATTATTTCCTGATAGTCTGGGACTTTATAAACTGGTCGGAAACGCACGGCGTTCCCGTTGGTCCCGGGCGCGGCAGCGGTGTAGGAAGTATCGTTGCGTATGCAATCGGAATAACCAAGGTCGAGCCTTTACGGTACGACCTGATTTTCGAACGCTTCTTAAACCCCGAGCGCGTGTCGAATCCCGACTTCGATATAGACTTCTGCGTGGACGGACGCGAGCGTACTATAGATTACGTTATCGACCGTTACGGCGTAAACAACGTTTCGCAGATCGTTACGTTCGGAACGCTTGCGGCAAAGGCGGCGGTAAAGGACGTAGGGCGCGTGTTCAATCAGCCTTTCTCAGAGGTTGATAAGATAACTAAGCTAATGCCCAAGCTCATGGGTAAAAACCACATCGGGCACTTATTGGGGTTTGAAAAACCCAAGAAAAAGGACGACCCCGATCCGAAGATTCCCGAGCTTATAGAAATGTACAACTCCGACCCCATGGTCAAGCGTATTCTGGACATGGCTATGGAAGTCGAGGGTATGCCGCGGCAAACTGGTATGCACGCCGCGGGCGTTATTATCTGCCGCGACCCCATTGCCGACCATATTCCCATGGCGCGTTCGGGCGAAGGAATAGTAACCACACAGTTCAACATGATTGAGTGCGAAGAGCTCGGATTACTCAAAATGGACTTTTTGGGTCTGCGCACCGTCACCGATATCAACAAGGCAATTAAGTACGTTAAAAAGACGCGCGGCATAGATCTCGATTTCTATGCGCAAGGCTTCGATTACGACGACCAAGGCACGTTTAAGCTCATAGGCGACGGCGACACGCACGCAGTGTTCCAGCTCGAATCGGAAGGCATGAAAAAGTTCATGCGCGATCTTAGACCCAACTCGCTCGAGGAAATCATAGCGGGAATTTCGCTGTACCGTCCGGGTCCCATGGATAAGATACCCGATTATATCCGCGGCAAAAAGAATCCGCAGTCGGTCGTGTACGACCACGAGCTGGTCATTCCCACGCTTAAGGTCACGTTCGGTATCATGGTTTACCAGGAACAGGTCATGCGTATAGTTCAGGACCTCGCGGGCTATACGCTCGGACGCGCCGACGAAGTGCGTCGAATGATGAGTAAGAAAAAACACGACAAAATGGCGGCGGAAAAGGAAGTTTTCCTGCACGGACTGCACAACGACAAGGTCAATATCAAGGGCGCAATCGCAAACGGAGTTTCCGAAGAGGTAGCAAGCAAGATATATGCCGATATGTCCACGTTTGCATCCTACGCGTTCAACAAGTCGCACGCCGCGGCTTATGCGTACCTAGCCTACCAAACGGCGTACTTAAAGTGTTATTACACCGTGGAGTTCGTAACAGCGGTACTCAATAACCGCATTACTTCGATAGAAGAGATTTCAAACTATCTCAATTACTTAAAAGAACGCGGCTATACGGTGCTGCCGCCCAATATCAACCGCTCTTATGCCGAGTTCTCGGTCGAGGACGGCGGCGTTCGTATCGGTATGGCGGCAATCAAAAACGTTGGTATTGCGGTCATAGAAAATATCGTTGCCGAACGCGAGCGCGGAGGAGAGTTTAAGGACTTTGTGGAGTTCGTCAAACGAATGGAAGATTCCATGCTCAACAAAAAACAGCTGGAGTCGCTCATTTACGCGGGTACGTTCGATTGCTTCGGATTAAAGCGCAGTCAGCTCATTGAAGTTTACGAGCAGATATTGGACAGAACTCAGCACGACCGTCAGCAGGCGTCGAAAGGGCAGATTTCTTTCTTTGACAATATCGAGAGCGATTTCAATAAGTTCGATTATCCCGATATTCCCGAGTACGAGCTCAGCTATAAGCTTGCCAAGGAAAAAGAGGTTGCGGGCGTGTACCTTACGGGTCACCCGTTGGACCAATATAAAGAGCATTTAAAGACTTATGCTTACAATACGGCTATGTTGAGCGAAAAGCTCGAAGAAGCGAGCGAGGAAGGCGGCGAGGCTACGTATTCGGTGCCCGACGATACGACGGTCACAATCGGCGGTATGCTTGTCGAGGCGGGCAAAAAGATTTCCAAAAAGACGGGCAAGGATTTCGGCATAGGCAAGCTCGAAGACTTATACGGAACGGTGGAGCTTATGCTAAGCGGGTACAAGTACTCGCAGTACAGGAATATCTTTGTCAAGGATAAGCTAGTGACGATTACGGGCAAGGTGCGTCACCGCGACGAGTCGGTTACGGTTTCGGTGGAGAGAGTCGAGACTTGGGAAAAGGTCAGAAAGGGCAACGCGAAAAAGGTTTGTTTCTATATTTCGTTTGTTGAAACCGACGAGAGCATTATAGATATGATACAAAACATTTTGCGCGCGTACCCCGGCGACGACGAGACCTACGTTAAGAATACCGACGACGGAAAGCTTTATCCGCTCGGCATCGGCACAAGCGTAAATAACGTAATGCTTACCGAGCTTTGCGGACTTATCGGCGAAGAGAATATAAAAATAGTTTAAATTATCAAGAATTTTTTGTAAAAACGCTTTATTTTAAGCACAATTAGTGGTACAATATTACGGTACAAAGAATTTCAGAGGGACATTATCATGAAGAGAATTGCAATACTTACAAGCGGCGGCGACGCGCCCGGCATGAATGCGGCAATCCGCGCGGCAGTCAGATACGGTATTTCCGAGGGGATGGAAGTCGTGGGCGTAGAACGCGGCTATACGGGATTACTCGAGGACAGATTCGTCGAAATGGGACTTCGTTCGGTTTCGGACATCATTCACCGCGGCGGTACGATTTTAAGGACGGCTCGCTGCCCCGAATTCAAAACCCCCGAAGGACAGAAAAAAGGTATCGAAAACCTTCGTAAGCACGGTATCGAGGGACTTATAGTTATCGGCGGCGACGGCTCGTTTATGGGCGCTAAAGTATTAAGCGAAAAAGGCTTCCCGACGATCGGTATCCCGGGAACTATCGACAACGATTTGGCGTATACCGATTACACTTTGGGGTTCGATACAGCGGTCAATACCGTTTTATCCGCAGTAAACAACATTCGCGACACGATGACGGCGCATAACAGGGCGTGTATTATCGAAGTTATGGGCAGAAAGTGCGGCGATATTGCGGTATATGCGGGACTGGCGGGCGGCGCGGAGATAATTTTGGTGCCCGAAATGCCCGTTGATATCGATAAAGTTTGCAAAGTCATAAGGCAAGATAAGATAAAGGGCAAAAATTCGGTTATTATCGTTTTAGCCGAGGGAGTTTGTCCGTGTTCGGAATTAAAAGAAAGCCTGTTGGAAAAACTTGACGATATAAGCATAAGAACGGTCAAACTCGGCTATATTCAGCGCGGCGGCGCGCCCAGTATGGCGGATAGAGTGCTTGCGGCAAGATGCGCGGTGCGTGCGGTCGAGCTTTTGAAAGACGGCAACTGCGGCGGCAGAGTCGTAGGCATAAAAGACAATAGAATAATCGATATGGAGATAAGCGAGGCTTTGTCCATGCCGAGAAAGTTTGACAGCGAACTGTATAACGTTGCCGAGATATTGGGTAAATAAGCTTAAAAAAATAAATCGCGGCACTGCCGCATTCGAAGAAAAAACGGAGGTAAATAATGAAAAATTTGGTTGGAGCTTGTATGTTCGGGCAATCGGGCGGTCCTACGTCGGTTATTAATGCCAGCGCGGCGGGCGTGTTTATCGAAGCGTTAAAGCAGGAGAATATCACGAAAGTTTACGGCGCGGCGAACGGGATTAAAGGCGTTTTGGACGAAAAGTTCTACGAGATAGACAAAGAGGATATGGACGAACTTCTTTTATTGAAGAATACTCCGAGCTCCGCGTTGGGTTCGGTAAGATATAAATTGAAATCCGTAGAGGAAGACGACACGGATTACAAGAGAATTTTGGAAGTGTTCCAAAAGTACAACGTCAGATACTTTTTCTACAACGGCGGCAACGACAGTATGGATACCTGCAATAAGATAAGCAAGTATTTGCTTTCCTGCGGTTACGAGTGTAACATAATAGGCGTGCCGAAGACCATCGACAACGACCTGTACGGCACCGACCACTGTCCCGGTTACGGCAGCGCGGCAAAGTACGTTGCCACGACTATGATGGAAATGTATTTGGACGCGACCGTTTACAATAAAGGTCAAATAACCATCGTGGAAATCATGGGCAGAAACGCGGGTTGGTTAACCGCGGCGAGTGCGCTTGCAACCTATAAAGGTTACGGTCCCGACCTTATTTACCTGCCCGAAAAACCGTTTGACGTCGACAAATTTTTGACGAGCGTAAAAGCGGTTGCCGACAAGAACAACGGAAAATGTATAGTAGCGTTGAGCGAAGGAATCAAGACCTCGGACGGCAGATACGTAGTAGAAGCCATTGCGGAAAGCTCGGCGGCAAAGGACAGCTTCGGTCATACTCAGCTCGGCGGCGTTGCGGCAACTTTGGCAAGCTTGGTAAGCCGTAAGATAGGAGGCAAAGTAAGAGCGGTGGAGTTCAGCTTGATGCAGCGTTGCGGCGCGCACCTTGCAAGCGCGACCGATATAGAGGAAGCTTTCAACGCAGGTAGATACGCCGTAAAATACGCGTGCGACGGCGAAACGGATAAGATGGTAGTTTTCGAAAGAGGCGAGGGCGACGAGTATCACATCGAATACAAGCTTATGGACATACAGCTAGCGGCTAATACCGAAAAGACGGTTCCGCTCAGCTGGATAAATCCCGACGACACGGGACTTACCGTAGACTTTGTGAAGTACGCGCTTCCGCTGATACAAGGCGAGAGCAATTCGCCGAAAGAAGACGGACTGCCTCGTTTTGCGAAACTTAAAAAGGTGAGAGCCTAATTTGGAAGCTAAAAAAGTTAAAGAAAGAAAAAAGTTGACGAAAAAACAAATCGTCGTTATAGCCGTGACTTGCGCGCTCGTTGCAGTCGCGGCTATCGTCGTTCCCATAGGCGTGGTATTCGGCGCGACTACCGAGGTCAAGCCGAAGTTTTTGCAGTTCGACCAGCTTTCCGATTCGCAAATAGTAGCGGAATGGAATAGCGTGTCGAGAGCCGACAGTTATGAGATAGAGTATGTCTACGGGTCGCGGACGGAGGAAAACGTCAAAAAGGTTCAGACCACCGCGACGAGATACGCCGTGACGCGTAAAAGAGGCGTTTTGAGTTTGAGGGTAAAATCAAACGTTTCCAAACAGTTTTCCGAATGGATAACGCTGGACGTATCGGCGATGAAACTCAAAACTCCCACGGTATCGATAGGCAGCGATTTAAAGATAAACTGGTCGTCCGTTTACTACGATTACTTAGGCGAGCGGACTGCCGTCGGTGCTTATGGATTGAAGTTATCCGTAGCCACGGATACAAGTATCGAGGTTAATTGGATAGGAAACGAATATGAACATTTAAAGGAATATATCCTAGCCGTTTCTCCGCCGCAAGGCGACGACGACTTCGAAGAGTTTGACGTAACGGTCATGGTCAAGGCGTTGGCGAAGCCGAAATTTTCCGTACTGCCGACCGACGCGGAGCTATTTTTGCAGGATAATTTCGCCGAGGGCGAATACGGCGCGGCGACGATAACCATAACCGAAGATATATATGAAGGACTGATAAAATGATTAGAAATGATTTGAGAAACATAGCGATTATCGCCCACGTCGACCACGGCAAGACGACTCTCGTAGACGGAATGTTGAAGCAAGGCGGGGTTTTCAGGGATAACCAGTACGTTCCTACTTGCGTAATGGACAATAACGCATTGGAGCGCGAACGCGGAATAACCATTTTGGCGAAGAACACTTCCGCGACTTATAAAGATATAAAGATAAACATCGTAGACACGCCGGGGCACGCCGATTTTTCGGGCGAGGTAGAGAGAGTGCTCAAAATGATAAACGGCGTAGTCTTATTGGTAGACGCGTATGAAGGTCCGATGCCGCAAACGAGGTTTGTTTTGCAAAAGGCGTTGGAAATGGGGCATAAGATTATAATTTGCATAAACAAAATAGACAAGCCCGACGCCAGGTGCGCCGAAGTTTTGGAAGAGGTGTACGAACTTCTTATCGAACTGAACGCAAACGACGAACAGCTCGACAGCCCGATAGTTTATTGCAGCGGCAGAGCGGGGACGGCAACTCTTTCTCCCGACGAACCCGGTACCGATTTAAGACCGCTTTTCGAAACGATAATAAACCATATCGACCCGCCGGAAGGCGACGAAACGGGAGAGCTTCAAGCGCTCGTTTCGGCTATCGACTACAACGACTACGTCGGACGTGTGGCTATCGGCAGGATAGAGCGCGGCGTGATGAAGCAAAATCAAGAAGTCGTTATTTGCAACGCGCATTCGGACGAGAAATACCGCGGAAAGATAACCAATATCTATCAGTTTTCGGGACTTAACAAAACCACGGTGGAAAGCGCGATGGTCGGCGACATAGTCAGTTTCAGCGGCATGGAGAATATAACCATAGGGGAAACGGTATGTTCGCCCGCGCAGGTCGAACCGCTGCCGTTCGTGAAGATAAGCGAACCGACTTTGCAAATGATATTTGCCGTCAACGACAGTCCGTTTGCCGGAAAAGAGGGAAAATTCGTAACCAGCAGAAATTTGCGCGCCCGTCTTAACAAGGAACTTTTAAAGGACGTTTCCTTGAAAGTGGAAGACGGCAAGTCTACCGACGAATTTTTGGTGAGCGGCAGAGGCGAAATTCACCTGTCGATACTTATAGAAAATATGCGCCGCGAGGGGTACGAATTTCAAGTCGGCACCCCGCAGGTTATATACAAGACGATAGACGGCGTAGTTTGCGAGCCTACCGAAAGAGTGGTCATCGACGTACCCGACAGTTGCGTGGGTGCGGTTATACAAAATATGAGTAAAAGGCAGGGCGAGTTTATCGAGATGACGAATATGGACGGCGGTAAGCGCACCAAGCTCGAATATATCATTCCCAGCCGAGGACTTTTGGGGTACAGAAGCGACTTTATGACGGAAACCCGAGGCGAGGGCGTAATGAACACTATGTTCAACGGGTACGCGCCCGCGAAAGGCGCAATGCCGCGTCGGCCTTACGGCGCGCTGGTTGCGTGGGAAACGGGGGAAGCCGTGACGTACGGACTTTTCAACGCGCAGTCGCGCGGACAGCTGTTCGTGGACCCGGGCACGCCCGTGTACGCCGGAATGGTCGTCGGGTATTCGCCTAAACAAGAGGATATTCCCGTCAACGTTTGCAAAAAGAAACACGTTACCAACATGCGTGCGGCGGGAAGCGACGAAGCGCTTAGGTTGGAAACGCCGAGGAAATTCAGCCTCGAAGAGTGTATAGAGTTTATTGCGCCCGACGAAATGCTTGAAGTTACGCCGAAGTCGTTGAGAATAAGAAAGACGATTTTGGACCATGCGGAGAGAATGAGAAGGTTGGCGCGCGAAAAAAACAACGGCTAAATTGAGCGTATATTACAAAGTACGGCGGCGTTTGCCTTTTTGAAAATATACGCAATCTATCCGCTCTTAACCGTACAAGGTTATTGATTTTTAACGGCAAATATAGTAGACTTAAATATAGATAAATACGTTACGAGAGGTAATAATGGCAAAGGATAAACAGAATATAGGTATGCTTAAAAATCTCGCGTTCGCAGCGGAGGCGCGTGCGGACGGGGGAGTTACGCAACCGGTCGAAGGCGGGCGTTTCCGCTACTTTTGGGCGACGTTCAGGAAGAATAACGGGTTGCTTTTACTGAGCAATTTGTTGTTTTTGGCGACGCTTTTACCGCTGCTTGCGATATTCGTCGTAATGCTGGTATTCGGAGTGGAAAAGCTCGGTTATATCATCCATAAAGTGAACGAATTGCCGTACTTTTTGTCCGGCGTAGGGATAGGTTTGGGCTCGTCGGCAAGCGCGACGGCTGCTCGCGTCGATATGCTCGACGTGTATTCTTGGGCGTTCCTTTTTGCGGGTATAGCGATGCTATTCGTAGGTATAGGTTTTGCCGGAATTATGCCGATATGCGTTAAATTTATATGGAACGACAGCTTCGTATCCAAAAGGGACAGCTACGGCAACGAAGTCCCGAAAGTGGTAAAAGAATTCTTTTTGGGGATAAAAAAATACTGGTGGCAAATGCTCATTGTCGGAGCGTTTTTGGGTATTCTCGTTGCGGGAGTCGGCAATGCGTTTACCTTCTTTCTTTCGAGATTTTGGCAAGGATTGGCGGGAGCAGGGGAATGGATATTGATTATATTTGCCTGTATAGTAGCTGTTTTCGGAGCGATTTTCTGTATTTTTATGCTGCCTACCGTAGTCATGTACGACATAAGTTTTGCGCAAAAAATGAAAAATTCGGCGATACTTACGTTGCAAATGTTCTTGCAAAACTTCTTTGTTCTCGTAGTAGTCGCATTGCCGTTCGTTCTCATCGCGGTGACTAGCGGTTTTATAAACATCATTTTGGTGGCCGTAATGCTCGTTTTCGGCGCGCCTTTCTACTGTCTCATGATAAGCAACTACGTTCAATATTTTTCGGAAAAGATTATAACGCCCGTTTATCAAGCGCAATTTTCCAAAACGAAAAAGAACAAGAAAAAGCAAAAAAACAATTCGAATAAAAAATAGCGAAACGGACGAATTTTCAATCGTTTAAAAAACGCCGATTTTTTTCAAAAAAACGGCGTTTTTTTTTGGAGCGGGAAACGGTCTGTTTTTCAAAAAAAGCGCGCGTAAATTTTCGTCGGTTATTCGGTAAAACGCGCGATTTTCGGGAGCAAAAAAACCGAAAGGAAGAGGAAGACTTTTTTAAAATTCACTATTGACTAACTTTGCGCTATATTATATAATATAATAAATATGCGCGGAGGTACGATATTATATGAAAACCGTTTCGAAGTTTAAAACGTCAACGTCAAAGATTTGCGGTTTGTTGCTGGTAGCAGCTGCAGTCGCTTTTATAGCGTGTGCCGTAATTGCCGGGCTGGGAATCGGGGATACGGCGTATGCCGATACGATAGATTTCAAGCCGCGCACCGCTACTTCGAATATCGCTACGGCTATCGATCCGGACGTTCACGAGGGACTTTCGCAACAGACGAGAGAACAATTCAAACTTCTCTCGAAATACGAAGCTCCGGGTATCGGTTTGATTGACGTAAACGCGTTGACGGTTCCGATGAACAGCGACGCTTGGTTGGATAATCTTTTGGATTATGCGTTCAAATTTTCCGTTTCCATGGTTGGATATCAGAAGACAACCGGTTCGGGAGTGAGCGTAGAAACAGAAAACGCCCAGTACGACTTGGAACTTAAACTTCGCGCGAAGACAAATTCCGCGGTTTCTTCGGTATTGTCCGGCGGCGTTTCCACTCAATACGCAGCCCTTCTCGACGCTAGGGTGAACGGGCGTACTTACCGCGGTGAGTCCGTAGTCAACAAGAGTATATACGACGTTCACGAAATCGGCGTTTATCAATTCACTCAAATGACCATCGTATACAACGTGGACACGAATTTGGCGTCTACGTTGGAAATTACTACTTTCACCAATAACGGCGCTACGCTTAAAAGCAGTACTTCGGGCAACACTTACGCCGCGGGGTCCGTAAACGATATCACGGGCGTAAAACTTTCTCAATTGTCGTTCATTTTACAAACGGTGGTATATTACCAATCTACCGGTTTGGCGGCGAATTTGGGCATAAACAAAGACAACAGGACTTACGGCGCGAGCAGCGATTTCAGGGATTTGGTAAAATTGCATATCGGACCGTCGCAAACAACCGTAACCGGTGAAAATTACGCGTATTCTACGTCTACCGACGCAAACTACGACATCGCGATAAACGATTTAAAGAGATTTAAATTCGATTATATTGCCGCATTCGGCTTGGGCGAATTGTCCGTTCAGTCGGGCGCGGATTCCTCCGGGTTTATTAATTTAGCGGCTTTTGTCGATTATATGCAGGTATCTTGGTATCTCGCCGACGACCTCGGCGAGGATAAGCGTTGTGACGGCGCGGTAATTCAAGTCGGCAAATACCATTTGATGATAGAAGCCAAGGAGAGTTACGGCTATTACGACAAAGGCAACCAAATATACGAGGTGGCCCTTGGCGAAGGAAACAAGGCTTTCGAACCCGAATATCAGCTTATTCAAGTGAGAGTCGACGGGCAAAACACTCTTTATAAACAAAATTTCGAAATAGTCAAGAGAGATTTGAAAATCATAGTAGTTTCCGAAGAAGATTATTTGGACGGCGCGGACTGCACGATTTTTTACCGTGCGTCGAAAGAGTACGACGGTACGAACAACGCGCAAGATTTGTTTTCCAACACCTCGTTCGTGCATGAAAACGACGGAGAGAGCGCCGACGAACTTTACCAACGCAGACGCGCGTATTGGGTTGACGTCATGAACGGCGCGGCGGGTGATTTCGACGCGATAGAGAGCGGCACGGGCGGACGGTATATAAGCACGGGCACGTTGTTAGACTTTAACAAATCGATTTTTGCGAGCTCGGGCGAAGTCGGTACCAACAAGAGCGTTTACGTTAAAATGGGGTTCCATAATACGGAAATAACGGACGGTAGCGCGTTTTATATAAGCGAGTCGTATAATCTCATACTGACCTATAACAACCAAACTGCGTCGTCGACGGATTCCGATTACGACGGATATTTGACGGGACTTTTCGAAGTTGTTCCCAACGGTATGGTATTGAGATTTTCCAACGGTTCGGCAAGCGACGGCGAAGACAAGGTCAAATTCGACAATCTCATAACTTACGGCGACCATATGTACGCGAGCGAATACGATTTTAATCGGTATCTCGTAATGACGCTTACGAAAACCAATCCGACTACGGGAATTTTACAGCCTTCTTACCGCGACGATTGGAGAATAATTTTCCAAGGCGGACAATTTACCAATTTGCAAATTAGCGATTACAACACAGTATACGCAGTTGCCAAACTCGGACAAAAATTGGAAGCGGATTCGGACGAAGTCGCAAAATTTACCGACGTCAACGGCGAAAGATATATAGACTGCGATCACGCGCTTTACGCGGGGCAGTACTATTTCTATTACGACATTTATATCGTCTATAAATCCAACCCGACCACATACAACAAACTTGTGGCAAAAAACGGCGTATTTACGGTGTTGAGCAATACCGAAGTCGAACTGTTTAGAATAGTGCCCACCGTTCAGGATCTTTTCGTCAATCAAAAGGTTTTGAGTATAACCATTCATTCCTGCCAGCTTGAAAAAGATTACGACGGCACGGATACGGTCAACAATTTCAGTGCCAGCGTATCGGGCATAATCGATTCGGATGATAACAAGTTCAAATTTAATTACAGCGCGCGTTATTTCTACGTCGGCGCGGGCAAGAGCGTGCCCATCATCTACACGTACAGCTTGGAAGCCGCGGATCAGGAATATGCGGCGATGTACAAAATGGCGTTGGAAAGCTATCGCTTGGATACTAACAATATAATTTCGGAAATAGGAGAAAATTGGAGCAACGGCATCATAAATCCGTTGGTATTGCAAGTTAATTTTATCGAGGGCAATTACGAATACGTCAGGAAGTACAACGAGGAAATGTACGTCGCGGTGCGCGTTGCGAAAAAGGATGTCGACATCGGCGAGGACGGGAAATTGATAAAAGAAGACTATTATTACGCTTACCGCCGTAACGAGCAGGGCGTGACTTTCGGTCGTTACGTTGCGGAAAGCGAGTTGAAAGATTTCGAAATGTTCAACGGCTGCACTTATTTGAAGTTGGAGATAAGCGGCTTTTTATTGGGTGAAGGTTTCGTTTGGCACGACAATTTAAAGAACGTAAGCAACTTTATGTTCGATAAGAGTTCCGATAATCCCGAACTGTACGCCGTTGCATGGCTCGACACCGACGAATTGCTCAGTTGGTTGGATACGACTCCCGAGCGCGGCGGAGAATTTCCGATAAACAAGAACACCAACAGTTCGCAAGACCCCAACGATAAATACCGTTTGGAGCTCAGCCGAACTACTCTTCCCAACTATATCATAGAGCCTATGGCAAACGATTACGGTTGGTTGCTTATCGAGAAATTGGACGTTAAAGACGAATACGTCGAAATAGATGCGGTGGAAGCCACCGACTATATCTATAACGCCCAAGGTTACGTACAAACGCTTTTCGACGCGACAAACGGACAAATAAGATACAACAAGCACCCCGGCGCGGAAGAAATAAGCGCGCAAACGAACGTTGCGGATATGATAACCGTTTTGAGTTACGTTACCGATTGCCAAGAAACGGGCGCGGGACATAGGCACAATTTCAGTTTGTTAGACCCGTCGGTTGCGAATTTGGTGTATTCGGGACAGTACCGGCTGTTATTGACCATTCCCGAAACGACCAACTATAACGGCTATACCGTGGAGTTTGACGCACTTGTCAAACCCAAGTCGGTAGACGTGTACGTCACTTGTCCGTTCAGGGTTTACGACGACGACGAGCTCGTTTATTCCGATTACGCGTATCTTACAGGCGAGGACGAAATAAAAGCATGCGAGGCAATGATAAACTATAAGACTGGAGATATTTCCACGGATCCGTCGTACGAATGGAGCAAGGTGTATATCTACGGAGTCGCTTTGGCTCCGAATACGACTTACGTTTACGGGTCGGACGAATACAACAGTGTTTTCGGGAATAGAAAGAACTACGTTTTATACGTCGGACTTGTGTCGGGCGAAACTGTCGACGAGAACGAGGGCGACAGGAACGCCGACGTAAGGATAACTTACGCCAACGGCGTAGATCAGGCGATGTTGCACACAAACGCGGTCGTTGCGGCGGGAGCTGTCAAGCACAACTATTCCTTCCGCGCGATACCTTCCAACTTGTTCGTCAAGCCCAGACCTCTTATCTTGACGATAGACGATTTGAATCAGCAAAAGAATTATACGGGTAGCGACGTAGAGCCCGACGGCGAGATAAGCGACGGCACGGGCAAGAGCGACGTCCCCGGCGTTATCGATATGTATATAATAGGATATAAGACGGAGACGTACAACGACGACTCGCATGTTCACGCGGTGGAAACGGGCAATTATAAAATAATGGTTCGCGCGAAACCCGACTCTTCGAAAGGCGACAGGGCGAGCAACTATGAGGCAAGCAAAGAATGGATAGAAGTCAATCTGGATATTTTGCCGACGAGGTTGGAACTCATCGAGGGCAGCGATATTCTAAGGACGATGTACAACGGCACTTTGGCGGACTTGGGATTGTTTAACGACTACTTCCACGGCGTAAACGATTGCGGCAGCGGGTATATCTACGCGGTATCCGATTGGGGAAAATTGGAGATAGTTTCGTGCGTTCGCGACGGAGCTCCCATAAGCGCAAACGAGATAATAAACGCGGGCGTTTACGACGTGACGTTTAACGCGACGGTTCTAAACCGCAACTTATACGGTGAATTGAACGTATATTTCGAAACCGCGGGGGCAAACAAAGACGACCACAACGAATTTTCCGTACGCCTTACCATAGAAAAGTCCAACAAGTTGGAGTTTACCATATTGCGTTCCAAGGACGTATCGGCGACGAACGTCGTTCAAACAGACGACGATGGGCTTAAATTTAAGAGCACGTTCCAAATGACTTACAAGGGCGAGGAGGAAAACTTCTCTTACCAATTGTTGTTCTTGGGGCAAGATTACAGCAACAGCAATAGAATATCGGTTGTCAGTACGGTAAACAACTACTTGTACGGTATAAACCAAAAAATATACGGCGACGGCGACGTGCTGGGCGCGGACGTTTGCAGGTTGACGGGCATAAACTACGAGTTCGAAAACCGTCCGCAAATGCGCAATCAAGGCACTTACGTTTTGAAATACTATTTAAACAGCGCAGAAGACGAGGCTACGTACGACCCCAACTTCGTTTCGCGAGAATACGAGATAACGTTTATTGTCAATCCCGCGCAGTTGTACGTTTCCATAGTGTTTGACGCAAAACACGGCGCAAACAAGATATATAGGGAGTCCAACGCGTATATCGAGACTACCTATATTACCTTTGCATACGACGGTTGGGTATCGCCCGACGAAGTGTCCGAAATGGTAGAAGCGCCTACGGTAAATTGGGATGACGTACCCGAGTATAACGAAAACGACTCGAATTCTTACGACGCGCCCGCGGGCAGCCATTACCGCATCAAAACGCAAGGCGGCGTTGCCCCCGCAAACTACGAACTCAACCATTCCCGTTCGGAATCGCCGTTCGAGGTTAAGCGCGCAACGGCTACGGCGGTAGTTTACGGGTTCGAGAATCCGGAAACGGGAGCGTACGAGACGTATAGAGAATATATCGGCGAAGAGAAAGAGCCGGAGGTTGCAAGACTTACGATAGGCAGGGACGGCAAACCCGAGCGTATAGACGACAAAAAAGAGCCCATAGGCGACACCGGCGTAGTTATCGAGTTCAAAGGGAAGTTTATAGGCAACGACCCGCAAGAGATCGCCGATACGGATATCGAGCCTTGCGACGGCTACAAGGACGTAGGCAAGTACGTCTTTGCGGTCAGCGTGGACGCAAGCCAAAACTACGACGCAATTCCCGAAAAGTACTATTATTTCGAGATAACGAAAACCGAGCTTATTATGAACTTTGTCCAAAAGCAAGGCAGCTCGTACAATCTGCACCGCGGGTATTCGAGCAAGACCTACGACGGCGTAGCGGGCAACTATCCGACGTTCTACGTCGCGTACAGCGGCTTTAAGGGCGAGGACGCAAAAGTTTTGATGTACCAAAATGCGCGTTCGATAGGCTACGGAGCGAGCGTTGACGGCATACCCGAACTCGAACTCATAGATCCTTATTATTATATAGTCGAGAGCGCAGGCGCGCGTATAGAGCCGTTGCAAATCGGAACTTATGAGATAACGGCGGAGGGCGGTGAGTCCAAAAACTACTATATAACCGTGAAATACGCCGATGAAGGCAAACCGCAATTGGAGATAACGAAGAGGCAAATCGACATTGTCGCTACGGCGAAGATACAAAAGACCTACGACGCTACAAACAAAATCCCCGTAGGCGCTGTTACCGTAAAGAACTATTCTTATGAGAAAGCGAAAGACGCGTCCGGCGTAGAGATAGCAAACAGCGGTTTGGTCGCGGGCGACGAAATTAAGCTAAGCTTCTCATTAGCCGACAGTTTCTTCGAAAGGATAAACGTTCACGACGACGACGGTATCGCTTCCGTAGTAAGAGTCAGGATTTACGGCTTTGCAATAGATAACCGCAACTACGAATTGAAATTGAGCGGTCAAAAACAGGACGAAGACGGCAACGTTTATTTCGAGCTTTTAGGCAACATTAACGCGGCGCAACCGGAAGTTATATTCACGCAAGACGACGGAACGGTCATAATCAACGGAATAAGCGTAGTATACGACGGCGAGCCGCACGGCATAGTGCCGATAGTCAGGGGCGTAAAAGTGCCCGACAGCGAAGACGAATACGAGGCGGTCAACTATACCCTTACTTACAACAACGAAGAATTGGGGTATCCGTTGGAAGAAAGACCGAAGCATGCGGGAACTTATACTGTTATCATAGAGGTAACGGCAGGCGGCAACTACATGGCAGGTAAGCGGCAGATAACCATGGTTATCGAAAAGGCGGACGTCGAAATCACGTTCGGCGGCGATATAGTCCAAACTTACGGTTCGATAATCGAAGCGCTCTCGGCTAAGGCGACGGGCGTAGGCGGCTACGAGCGGACCAATTTGCCCATAACCTATTACGACAGCGAGGGCGTAGCGGTTGCGGATATAACGGACGCAAACGCGGGCGAATACAGGGCGGTTGCTGTGTTTAGCGGCGACGCCGACTTCAACGCATGCGAAAAGAGCGAGAGCTTTACGATAAAGCGCATGGGCGTGAACGTAGTACTCAACATATCTTCGTCGTATCAATACAACGGCAAGCCCGTGGATATCGAAATTTATTTCGAGTACAAAGGCGAGAGATACTATCCGACGTTGAAGTACAACAGAATAGTAAACGGCACGCCCGTCCCGTACAACTACGGTGAAAACGCGGCGGATAGGTATCCGCAAAACGTCGGCGAATATCAAGTTTCCACAGGCGACGCAATGGAGAACTTCGAAATACTCGATAATTATTGGATGAATTTCACTATAACTCCCGTTTCCTTGCGCGTAATCATCGACGATAAGACGGTTACCGCAGGGCAGAGTTACAGCATCAATTACAGGGTGTCGGGACTGGTAAGCGGAGATACGGAGAACAGCGCGCTCGTCGAAAGACCCTCTTGGGAATATTACGACGCGAGAGGCAATAAATTGAGCACGGTGCCCGAAAGCGCCGGAACTTACCGCGTAGTACCCGTCGGCGCGAGCGCAACAAACTACGTCATTACTTATACCTACGGCATACTGAAATTGAACAAACCCGTATTGTCGCAGCAGGTGAACGAGAGCAGCGGTACGGCGGAAGACGTTATTTTGGAGGGGTCGTTTGCAGCCGACGTAAGTCTAGTCGTGCGTCAGGCGGATACCTTGCAATATAACCAATACAGCACGCTTTTGAGCGCGTATTCTTCGATTGATCCCACCATTGCGGATTACGGCATAGCGGAACTTTACAATATGCGTCTGAGCGACGGAAGCGTGACGTCGGACGAAAACGGCATGATGTC
>CAYVEU010000022.1:0-17444 GCA_964450015.1 uncultured Christensenella sp.
CAATGCCCGCAGAATAGTTTGCCGCTTAATATATACGGCTTTTCACTCTTGCATTCGCGTTGTTTGTGTTTATGTTCGTTCATAATGTCGTTGCATTTGCGAAAAGTTTGTTCGTCTATAATAGCCGGGACAATTTCTGTATAAATTACGTTTTGATATCTTAAAATGCCGATATATTTTTCATTACGAATGATGCGGGATAAACTATTCATATCGAAGCTCGAACCCGCTTTTGTTTTAATACCTTGCGCGTTTAATCTATCAATAATGCTTTTGGCTTTTTCTCCGGTTTTGTATCTTGCAAAAATATCTCGTATAATCTCCGCCTCGGTGGGATTGATTCTCCACTTTTTGTCAACGATGTTGTATCCGAGCAGTCCGTAGCCTCCGATAAAATTACCTTTAATGAGGCTTTCCTTTATTCCTCGACGTACCTTTTGCGAAAGCTCGGCGGAGTAATACTCCGCCATGCTTTCAAGCATACCTTCGACTAATATTCCGCTAGCGTCTTCGGTTATGTTTTCTTTTGCCGATAGTACGCGTATGCCGTTTTTCTTTAGTTTAGCTTTGTAGTTTGCGCTGTCGTAACGGTTACGCGCAAAGCGGTCTAGTTGGTACACAAGAACGTAGTCGAAAGTCTTTTTCTTGCTGTCGTCAATCATTTGTAAAAAGTTCGGGCGTTTGTCAGTCGTACCCGTCAATGCGCGGTCTATGTATTCTCCGACGATTAAAAGGTCGTGTCGCTTGGCGTAATCATAACATTCCCGAAGTTGTCCTTCTATAGATTGTTCCGTTTGCGTGTGAGAGCTGAATCTTGCATAGATAACCGCTTTTTTATTCATTGTGTGCTCCTTTCCCGAAAACCGTTTCGGGGGATAGGGTAGAGGTGGTGCCGTGCTGTTTTACATAGTCAAGTAATATGTTGGCTAAAATCGTTGCACTTGTTTCTATCTGTTCTTGTGTTATTTCATATTTTGTTTGTTTCGTTGTTCCCGTGGTCAAATCCACGAATAAGTAGTTCTTGTTAGTAATAGTTCATTCCTTTGGGGAAGCCGAGCACTTTCCGAATTAAATTTGATATAGTCCAATATCATACTCGCTACCATCCATAAGGAAGAAAGTTACTTTTTATCCGATTCAAAAAAATCGTCGTAACTGTCTTTTAACTTCGCTAGGTTGGTATCGTGACGGGCTAATAGTTCTTCATAGCCAGCCTCGATTAGCTGTACCTTCGTATAGCCGTATTCTTTCAAGAATTCGTTTATTTCTTCGGCATATTTCCTAGGTACGCTTGTACCCCAAACCATACATTTTGCTTTTCTTTCTTCCTTATGCTTTTCTTCATAACGCTTGTCTTTAATAGATCTGTCTGTTGCCATTGTTCTTTCCTCCGTAGGGTAATAATATGTAATCGTATAGATACGACTAAATAAATTTTACTCTATGGATAGTTATTTGTCAAGGGTTTATCCGCTCATAATAGCACCTCCTATAATAAAAGTGTAAATTTGTGCCGTTTGTTAAGGGTACAAGATAAAAAAGTCTATATCTTCGTTTTGGTGATGAGATAAACTCTCTCTACTTAACCAAGGACACTTTTTTGCAAAAGTTCGGGTGGAATTCCAAATTTCTCAAAAATTTTATCCCTTCACTATATAGAGAAAAATACGGGTGTTGTTAGGGTGTTTTCGGAAAAATTTTTAGATTTATTTTGTCTTTCACTATATGGAGAAAAAATAGGGTAAAATTGAGGTATGCTCTAAAAAATATTTTCAGTTTTTTCTATATTTTTTCTTGTGTGTACGAAAAACAAAACAGAATCGGGTTTCCCGATTGCTGTCCATATCAAAATTGTATCAATCGTTGATTGTGGCAATTTTCTTTACCTGCTTGCAAAAAAGTGATTATTGCCACAAAATTAGGGTAAAATCTAATAGAAGCAACATGCTTCCACATTTCAATTATTTGGGGAAAATATTTAATAAAACGATATTTTTGCAAGCAAGATAAGAGTTTTCCCCAAATCCAAAGATTCTCTGAAATCTGATTTCGGGAACAATCGGGAAACCCTATTTTAGGGATATGTGAAAGATTGATTGAGAAGCAGATTGCTAAAACACAAAAAATTATACTCGCTATGCTTTTATGTGCTAACTTAAATTTCAAATTTAATTTACCGATATATCGGCATTTTTATTTGAAATATCGGTTTGTCTGTGTTATAATTAATTTAGTTTTCCGAAAAGGTAATTATTATGGTATCGTATGTTAAACTGTGGAAAAAACTTATTGATTTAGGGATGAAAAAAAGAGATTTGAAAGAGCAGACAGGCATAGGCTCAACAACTCTAACGAAACTCAATAATAATGAGCCTGTCTCAATGGATGTGATGATTAAAATATGTGAGGCGCTACACTGCAATATCGGCGAGGTAATGGACATTATATATGATTAAAAAAAGACTAAAAGGAATATCTCTATTTTCTAGCGCTGGCATTGGAGAAACATATTTTAAAGATGTGGGCATAGATATAGTAGTTGCGAACGAGATAATAAGGCAACGAGCGAATTTATATCAAGAAATTTCTCCTGAAACTAATGTCATATGTGGAGATATAACGGATGAGGATATTTTTGATAAAATTATAAATGCGGCGCCTTCACCGTTGGATTTTTTATTAGCTTCACCGCCGTGCCAAGGGATGAGCGTAGCGGGCAAAAATAGGTATCAGGAATCGTTAGAATCCGATCAAAGAAATTATCTTATAACGTATGTAGTGAAGGCGATCCAATGCTTGCAACCGACCTATATTTTAATTGAGAACGTTCCAACGTTATTAAAAATTCAGCTTAATTATAAAGGCATAATGCGTACGGTGCTAGAAATACTTAATTTTGAATTTTGTAATGAGTATGAAATAGATAGTAAAGTTATTGATTCATCCGATTATGGAGTTCCTCAAACAAGAATGCGAGCTATTATTAAAATGCATAAGAAAGGTACGGAATGGCAGTGGCCTGAAAAGGACTCCCATAAAATTACTGTAAGAGAAGCGATAGGAAATCTGCCGTCCCTTGAAGCGGGGGAATCGTCCAATATTAAGTGGCATTTTGCAAGACCACATTCGAAAGAAAATATTTTATGGATGAAACATACTCCAACAGGATGTACAGCATTTGATAATCCAATATATTTTCCCCAAAAAAAAGACGGTACGCGAATTAAGGGTTATCATTCGCCGTATAGACGAATTAAATGGAATGTCCCTGCGCCGACAATAACAATGCGAAACGATTGCATAGCGTCTCAAAGGAACGTACACCCCGGAAGAGAATTGCCTGACGGAACGTATTCAGACGCCAGGGTATTAACGCCATTGGAATTAATGATTTTAGATTCGTTGCCCGTCGATTGGAACATTCCGGACGATACTCCGGAATTGCTCATTAGACAGTGCATTGGAGAATCAATTCCACCATTAATGCTGAAAAGCGTCGTTAGCGGAATTAAAGTTATAGGATAATTATATGGTAAAATGTAAAAAAATAAAAGCTGTTTCTTTGTTTTCAAGCGCCGGAATAGGCGAGTTGTTGTTGTATAAAACAAATGTTGATATAATTGCAGGCAACGAGCTACTCCCTAAACGCGCTGAATGCTATCAGCATTTTTATCCTAATGCGGAAATGTTTTGCGGCGATATAATGGATGACTCTACTAAAAAACATATGGTTGATATCGTCAGCAACCACAATGTTAAAATGTTGTTTGCAACGCCGCCTTGTCAAGGATTAAGCACATTGGGAAAGAATAAAATTCAGGCTCATTATGAAAAAGATAAGCGAAACTTTCTTATTTTGCGCGTTATAGAAATAATCGACGCTTGCGACTTTGATTATGTATTGATAGAAAATGTACCGACGTTCCTCGATATGTATTTCCCGTTTGAAGGAGAATATCTAAAGTTAGAGGAAATACTAAAAAAGAAATATGCGGATAAATATGTAGTGGATATTCGAGTGCTAAACGCCAAAGACTACGGCGTTTGTCAATCTCGTCCCAGAGCCATTATAAAATTGTTTAAAAAAGGCTTAGTATGGGGGTGGCCGAATCCCCAACCGGAAATTCCACTTTCAAAAGCTATTGGTTATTTGCCTTCTTTAGAAGCGGGAGAAGACTCCGGAATACCGTGGCATTATGCGAAATCTCAAAATGAAAGGGCAGTTCTCGCTTTAAGGCATACACCCGAGGGGAAGAGCGCTTTGACTAACGAAATATATTATCCCAAAAAGGAAGACGGTACAAGAATAAAGGGTTTTCATAATACTTTTAAGCGTATGACATGGGACGAACCTTGCCCAACTAGAACCACTTTCAGCGGTAGTATGAGTTCTCATAATAACGTTCATCCAGGGAGACTTCTGCCCGACGGGACTTATTCTGACGCTAGAGTTTTAACATTGCTTGAAACGTTTATAGTTTCCTCAATACCTGAGAGTATCGATTTCCCAAAAGATTCGACAGATACTTTTATCAGAACGGTAATTGGCGAGGCTATACCGCCAAAACTTTTGTTTGAAGTCGTAAATAAAATAGGGAGGGAATAATAATGCCTGTTACAGTAGCGCGCGACAAATGGATACTTTATAAGCATACTTGCAACTATGAAATGATTAAAGCCGTAGCAATGGATGTGAAAAATAGTTGTAAAACGGACGTTTCCAATGTCGAACGTCATAGAATGCAAGAACGACTTGCAGCATTGGACATGTATAGAACGAGAAATCCCCAAGACCGCCCGTTGGATTCAATAAATCATAGGATTAACACTCTTGAATTCTGGATGTTTGGATATGAAGAAAGGTCTGGAGATGGGAATAAATTTATTTTCAGTCCGCTTGGTAATTTGTTTTTAAAACATATATCTGACGAACAAAAATTGCGGAAAATTTTTATAGCCATGACGTTTGCTTTGCAATTTCAACATCCGGCGAACGGAACAAGTAAGGCGTTTCAGTTATATCCTTTTAGACTGATTTTTCAATTATTGACTGATAGCCGTTTAGGGGGAAAATTATACAATTATGAAGAAGAACTAGTTCTTCCATTTGTAAAAACTGTTACTCCTGAAATTTATGAGCAAATAGTTGAGGAAATAATCCATATTCGTAATTTGTCCGACAAAGAGCTTGTTAGTAGATTTAAATCTGATGAACATACATATGTGAATACGGTTTACGAATGGGAATATTACACGCAAAATTTGTTAAGCCAAGTCGGTATCATAAACAAAGTAGAGGGCGATACGCTTTGTAAGCTATATCATCCGTCTAAGGCGACAAGTAAGAGTTTGCCTACATCTAGACGAGCAACAAAAGGATATATAACGCTTAAAACCGACTGCGCATCTTTTATAATAAAAATGCTTTCAGAATATTCATGTTATGCTGCTCCCGTTCTTCTTAACGATCAGGAACGATTGACTATTGATTGCATAAAGGAAATTTATAATTTTTATCCCCAGTTATTGTTAAGCGAAATTGGAGAATCGGAAGATTTAAGTAAATTACTTGAATTGCCAAAACTTATAGAAAAATATTCGAACAATCCCGAGAATGAAACGGCATATTTGTTTGAAGAAGTTTTAACTGAAGGTTTTAACATGTTCTATAACGTCGACGCCGTAAAACGCGGCGGCGCGGCACATACCGACATAGAATGTCTTTATGTAACCAAGAAAAAGAAATTTGCCGTAGAATCTAAATCCACGATGAACAAATTATTGGGAATTAATGCGGGCAGACTACGCGAACAAAGAGAAGAGATTGGAGGAGAATATACAATCGTTATCACTTCTCGCTATGTTCCGGCAACTAAAAGAGATATTAAAGGAACTCCAATCGTAATTATTTTAGCAAACACGTTTGCCGAGTATCTTTATAATCACATATTTCATGAAGTACGTGAAATGGATTATGAGGATTTCGATAAAATAATTGTTAATAATTTAGGAACTGATATAAGCAGCTTGATTTCAAATATGACGCTTGCAAAATTTGCGGCAAAAGGGTAAATTATGGCTGACATATTCTCGACTGAAAAGCGCTCGTCAATAATGAGCAAAGTTCGTTCAAAAGGGAACAGCTCTACGGAGCTAAAACTTATACACTATTTTATGTTCAACATTATCCATGGCTGGAATCGCGGTTACAAGGTTAAAGGACATCCGGATTTTGTCTTTTTGGAGAAGAAAATTGCTATATTTGTTGACGGTTGTTTTTGGCACGGACACGATTGCAGGAATACAAAACCTTCTGATAATCAGGATTATTGGCAAAAGAAACGTGAGCGAAATATAAAACACGATCAAGAAGTAAATGCACGATTTGAACTCCGAGGATGGAAAGTTCTCAGAATCTGGGAATGTGAATTAAAAAAGAAAAATATTGAAGGGCGACTAAAACAAATTATGGAGATTATTAAATCGTTTTAGATGGGGCTTTAAAGTGATAAACATAGAAAATAGATTTTTAACAGGTTTTACATATATTGATTTATTTTGCGGCATAGGCGGTTTTCATCTTGCGCTTAGTTCGTTTGGGGCAAATTGTGTATTCGCATCCGACATTGACAAAGACGCTCGAGATATTTATCACAGGAATTATGGCATTGAACCCGAAGGGGATATTACAAAAATTGCAGCTACCAATATTCCTAATCACGATATTTTATGTGCGGGATTTCCTTGTCAACCATTTAGTATTAGCGGTAATCAGCAAGGTTTTGATGACGAGCGTGGACGTGGTCGGTTATTTTTTAATATTATTGATATTATAAACGTTCATAAGCCCAAAATGGTTTTGCTTGAAAATGTTAAAAATTTGGAAAAGCACGACAATGGCAACACACTAAAAAGAATAGAAGATGAATTAAATATTGCCGGGTATTTAGTGTTCCATCGAGTCCTTTGCGCAGCGGACTATAATATTCCGCAAGCAAGGAAAAGGATTTACATTGTAGCGTTTAGAAAGGATTTAAATGTTAAAAACTATATATTCCCAGATAAACTGAAAGAATTTAGAACCTTGGATGCAATATTAATAGAAGATAATGAAAATGAAATACCAGGGAATTATTTTATTAATCGAGAGTATATTATAAAAAATGAAATATTAGAGCGTAGCAACAAACTGCTCAGAACAGGTCAAATAGGTCTAGGAAGACAAGGAGAACGTATTTATTCCATAAATGGTCTAGCTATAACTTTATCTTCGCAGGGTGGAGGCGTAGGTGGGAAAACAGGAATGTATGTGATTAACGGCAAAGTTAGGAAGCTTTATCCGCGAGAATGTGCAAGACTTATGGGATTCCCCGATACATTTATATTGGCATCTACACAAGAAAGGTGTTATAATCAATTAGGGAACAGCATCGTTGTTGATGTGTTACAATACATAATTAATCAAACACACAATATATGGGAGGAAAGACATGATGGCGCATTATGAAATGAATTTGGACTTAAACGTTCTCAATCACCTAGGTATTAATTTGTATACTAAAATACCGGCAGTATTATCAGAAGCAGTTGCGAATGCTTATGATGCGGATGCTAAGAATGTTGACATAACAATATCTAGTGATTGCGTTACAATAACGGATGACGGCAGTGGGATGAGCAACGACCAAGTAAATAAAAGGTTCTTAACAGTCGGTTATCAAAAAAGAAACGATATAAAAGAAACTCCTATTTTTCATAGAAAACCTATGGGACGAAAAGGCATTGGAAAATTGTCATTATTTTCTATCGCCAATAATATAGAAGTGCATACTTACAATGGAGAGACGAAGGATGCATTTCAAATAGATGTCAACGAATTGAAATCATTCATTGCGGATGGAGAAAATAGCCGTCAGCATAAAAGCTTTACTCCTACTCCTATTACGCCCAATATAGATGCTCAAGGTACAATTATTAAACTTACTAATATTCGCAAAAATAGGACGTTGAATAATGTGGAAAAAATAAGAACAGAGTTAGCACGACGATTCAATGTGTTAAATGACAATTTTCAAGTAAATATAAACGGCGCTCCATTAGATTTAACAGATAGGAAATATTTTGAATATGTTAGTAAAATTTATATTTACGGAAAATGCGGATTTGACCTAGGAAAGACATGTAAACATTTAACATATGGTTCAGAAGCAAGACACAATTCATTTGGGGAGAATTATTCTATAACTGGTTGGATCGGATTTGTAGACTCTCCAGAACGTTTGAAGACGTCAGACGATGAAGAAAACGCAAATAAAATATTCCTATTTTGCAGAGGGAAAATGGGACAAGAGGATATCTTGTCGAGCATTAGAAATTCGAGCAATTATAATCAGTATATTGTTGGAGTAATAAACGCTGATTTTTTTGACATAGACAATACAGAAACTTCGCAAGGTGTGGATATGGCTACGACCAGCAGAGAGAATTTTAATCAAGAAAGCGAAGAATATAAGGCGTTAAAAGAATTTTTAATTGAGGAGATAAAACATATCGGTAACGATTGGAATCGCATTAAAGAAAATGAAGGAATAAAAAAAGCTGTGGAAATCGAGCCAACAATAGAACCTTGGTTTAATAATCTTGGTAAAGATGAACAGAAAGTGGCGAAAAAAGTGTTCGGCAGTATCAACAAAAGTTTGTCAAATGAATCAGAAAGAAAAGAAATGACCAAGTACGGCATACTTGCATTTGAAAAAATGCGATTTGCTCATAATTTATCCGTGATTGAAGAAATGAATGGCGATTCGCTCATTGATATAGGAAAAACGCTTGGAGGAGTGGATGCGCTTGAAGCAAGTTTATATTATCAAATAGTTAACGGACGATTAGATGTTTTGAAAAAGTTTAAGGAAATAATCGGTAAAGATGAAAATGCATTAGAAAAGGTTATACAAGGGTATCTTTTTGAACACTTATGGCTACTGGATCCGGCCTGGGAACGTCCAACTTCCAATATTGAGATGGAAAAAACAATTAAAAAACTGTTTGATGACAACGTGAATCTCACTGATAAGGAAAAAGACGCGCGTTTGGATATTTGCTATAAGAACTTTGCAGGGAAAACTATTGTAATAGAATTAAAGCGTTATAATCGAGTGCTATCATTCGGGGAATTAGTTGATCAAGTAAACAAGTATTCCACAGCGCTTGAGAAGTGTTTACAACAGCAAGGATATAACCCTAAGAATTATGAAATAATCGTTATATTGGGTAAAGCGATAAATAATGATTTCGCCCAAGATGAGAAAGTACGGCAAGCTATTGCTCCAATGCAATCTAGAGTCGTATACTACGATAAACTTATTAGCGATGCACAGAATGCGTATAAAAGTTATTTTGATAGACATGATGAGTTAAATGATATTATTGAAATTTTCAAAAAATTAGATGAATAATAAATGTTTAATGACGACATTTTTTAGTGTCGATTTCGCATAAAACAATTATTTATAGAAATTGCGGGATTTTTGCGGAGTTAATGTCGCCAATGTGTCGCAAATACTTGTAGAGCAAACATATTTATGGTACAATAACTCAAAGTGTTAAAGAATAATAAAGAAAGGAGTGGGCAAACTCAGTTTATTATGATAAATAGAATTATAGAACTTGGTCATATTTTTTTAGATTATCCTGAGCGAGAATTAAAATTAACTGAAATCAAAAATTATGAGGATGATCTTAGTGCCGAAATAGATAGGTTGTTTCTGTCGCTAGAAAGAATAGAAAAGCTTAAATCAAAATATGTTAAATTGCGCAAAACTCGAGATGATTTATCAAAGTATAGTTTCTTTAATGATAGCTATATTTCAGTTGCAAAAAATTGGTTGGAAAATATTTTGTCATTTCAAATTGAGTATTTTGAATTCGAAGGCAATAAGGATGAAATTGTAAGCAAGAAAATATTGGAACAAATTGTACAGAGTGATTGCAGTTATGATTCAAAATCGAATAAATTAATTGTAGGTGTAGGACATCCGATTGTATTAATGTCGTTAATAATTGCTTATTATCAAAGAAGCGATTTATATGTAGAACGAGAGAGACTAAAAAATGAGACTCTAAATATATTAGATTCTGAATTATATTATAATAAGTTCGATAGACTTTTTAGAGATCTTATAATTTTATACGATAAAGAATTTTATAGGATAGTAGATGCGGAGTATGAAATACAAGATAACGAAATAAATAATTTGCGGTTCATAGCTGAAAAAGAAAATAATCTGACAAGCATAGAACCGATTTCTGCGACAAGATTATTTGAAAAAATAGAATTGGGATTAGATGATCCACAAAAAAAATACAAGGTATTGTTAGTGGGGGATTTTATAGAACGAAAAAATGAATTCAACACTTATGAATCTACAGTCGATGATTTGGCTCAAATGTTGGTTGATTTTGGATACAAAAATGTAGAACTTTACCACTGTGATAAGATGCGAACACAGGTTTATGTTTGTAAGCAGAAAAAGGAAATTTCATTAGGAGTAATTTTTGAGAACATATTTACACCTAATGGGATAAATATTTGTATAAAAAATTTCGACAAAGTATTTTTAATGGATTGCCCTAGCTTATATCGGGCGATAACTTTGTGCGAAATGGAAGATGCATTGAGTATTTTGCACAGAGCGAGCGGTGGGCTTAATAAATGTATCGAAATTTCCACGGATACTGCAAGGCGCGAGTTTTCGCATAAAAATAGCGGATTCGCTTCGATATTTTACAGAGTTCAAAATTGCCTGTTAGATATCAGTAAACCCAATTTGCGTAAAACGCGAAAAATAAATGATAAATTGTTTGAGTATATTCAGAAATCAGTGACTGAAACAAATAAAAAATCGAATTCAAATAAAGAAGTATTTGTTTATATCTCCAACAATGCTGATTTCGAAAACGAGTTGTATGATAAATTCAATATAACAAGAAACGAACGTTATAATTCCAAGGATTGTAAAATAATAAAATTTGGCGACAATGGGAGGTTGCCAGATCCCCAATTGCAAGAACGCGAGTTGCGTATAACACTTTATAAATTATTAAAAATGATATCGCCTTCGCCTGAGTTTCACGAATATTTTACATGTTCTAATCACCAAACGACGTTTTCAGATTATGCAAAAAAATCACGAAGTGTAGATATTTCAATAAAATATTCACCCGTAATCTACTCAAAAGACAAACTTGCACCTAAAGTCAATCTCGACATTATAATAAATTCAAAGCAAGATTCTGACATTTATAAAAAAACAGAATGTCTAATGAGAGAGATGTTTGATTTCGACGACAATTCTAAAGCCAATATAATTAAATATTGTTATAAAAAGGCCGTAGCTAATGTTTTTAGTGGCAATGTCCGCAATTTTAATGATTGCTTGTTCTACCATTTTTATAACCGAAAACTTTTGGGTCAATACAATTACTCGGAAAAATTTCCAATAGAGTTTTGCATAAAATCAGTTAAGGGAAATAATGAAGTTGCATTGAGCATATTTGATAATGAAACTTATAATTATTCATTTAAGAGATTGGCATACAGCTTGATGGATATTTTAGATGTCAATTATTACAACGAAGACAATATGTATGAGCATATATATCAGGCAATGCTGAACAAAGATAATATCGATGATTATGTTGATGGTTTGTTGAACGCTTGTCAGAATATGAATTATATTAATAGTAATCTCGTGTACAGATTGATAAAATATTATAGATAAGAAAGGCAGAAAAGACAAATGAAAATTACTCATAATATAGTTTATTCCACAAAAGGTGGATGCGGAAAGACTACCTTTTCGTTTTGGCTCGCACATGTAGCACATCAAATTAACAAAGATAATAAGCTCTCATTTGTTTGTTGCGACAATGATAAAAATTGTTGCGATAAAAAACTGAAACTAAAATCAAATATTCATGTGCATTGTAAAGAATCATTAAGCGTAAATTGTTTAATAGATTTGGATTTACTCGGGTCGTCGACTACAAGATGTTTTGGAATAAATACTAGTAATGATCCCAATACGCATGTAGTAACATTGCAAGAATTGATAAAAGGGACAAAAAAACCTAACGAAATTCAATTATGGAAGCACAATATTAAAGATGCAAAAAAAGTTGTTTTAGTTGTTCCAGTTGATGCTGCGGAGAAAGAAAAAGAGATATTTTATTATAAGCGTAATAATACGCCACTACTGAAATACGAAGAGATAACATCTTATTTGGATTACATACAAAAAGGTGTAGAACTGTATTTGAAGAGTAAAGGCTTCAACAACAATGACACATTGAATTTTATTTACGATTTGCCACTCAATGCAGATGGTTATACTGAAGCTATTTTGGATGAAATATTTAAGTGCAAAAAAATGAATGATGATAAAGATACAGTGAGACTTTACTTAGTATCGAATAGTGAATCGATGTTGGAATGTAATATTGATTGGTTAGAAAAGTTTTTTGGGACATTTCAAAAGCGCGAATGCAATGTTACGATAGTACATAATAACAATATAGTAAATTCAAAAAATGTTGATGAGAAGATTCTCGATAGTTGGATTAATACAGCAGTAAGAAAAAAAGTCAGATGTGATGAAAAAGTCAAAGAAGTAATGCTTTTTAAGATGTGTAGTAAAAAATCACTAAAAATAGAGGAATTTGATCCAAATCCACTTATATCAGTAAAAAGCATTATTGAATCTTACGAACTATCTCAAATAATAAAATAATATACAAAAGAAGAGTAAGAGGTAGAATAAGCAATGAGAAAGTTTGCTCTAGAATTTTTCAATTGGCGTACGATGTATTTGTATTTTTCCCAATATAATTATTTGGATTCCAAATATTCTGTTTTATGCAGTGGTTGTGACAAGGATGTGAAACCATTGATAATGAGAGCGTTTTGTGACTACGAGATAAATAAGATGCACATCGTTTATAACAAATTAGATTATAAAAAATTCAAAGACAAGTTCAATATGATTTATAACGACGACGATGCCTCACGGAATATGGTGTTTTATTATGATTTTGCAATGAGCGAGTTGATTGATAGGTTTTTAAACATCGACACGTTGAATAAAATATTTAACGACCACTATATAGAATTTGAATGGTTGCAACATGTTGAATTGAACTTTGAAAAAATGGATCTCAAATTTTACAGAGATCACTTTATTCATCAAATACGTAATTGTTATATGATTATGCGGCTATTGGATGGTTTTGATAAAGATAAACAAGACACAACGCTTATGGATAAAATCAAAAATGTGCTAAAGAGTAGAGGAACAGAATTATCCAAGTATGCATACTCGTATGTTCAGAAGTATAAAGAGTATATTTGCCAAACTGTTAATGCGGTATTATTGGATAAGACAGAAAACAAGTCACTCACGGACTATTTCAAAGTATCGGGAAAGAACAAAGACGACTTAAAAAAATGTATATTTAACAATGTCGATGCGTTCGCGTGGGAGTATTTTATAAGAGGAAGCTTTATTATTGCCTCGCTGTTTCATGATATAGGCTATCCTATTCAATATGTAAAAAACTGTTTGAGTACGCTTAATGATTTTATTCCATCTATCTTACCGCAAGATAATTTCAGCTTCGATAGGCTCAATGACTTGCTTGGTTCATCGTTGTTGTTTACTATAGTGGAAAAGTCCGAATTAGAGGGGTACTACAAAGATTCTAATCACGGTGCTATGTCGGCATTTGTTTTACTTATGCATTTTTATGAAACGGGGACCATACATGCATTAAACCCAATAAAGCGGGCGATGGTGGAATTTGCGGCATTGATGATATTTGACCATACATTTGATTATTACAAGGATGGCAAAACAAAAACCAAGCCGTCGTTTGCTAAAAATCCGTTGTCATATACCTTGCGTTTCGTAGACGATTTACAAGAATGGGATAGGGTTTACTTTGAAATAAGGCAAAATAGCGATTTGAGATATTGCGAGAGCTGCAAAATGCCTATTGGTCGTAAATGGAATAAAGATATTGAGACAAAATTGTATGACGAATATAAACAGAATTTTAATAATCCCTCGTTTAACAGTTTTATGAATGATGTATTTACCGATTCAAGAATGAAACGTCAATATATTTGCGGATGTCATAATGGCAATCCTCGATTGTTAGGAAACAACCATTTTACTTCAAATAATTATGAAAACGGTTCGCTTTTTCCATATAGCAAGATAAATTATTCCATTATTTGTGATAATGTTATTGTTATTGGTGAGGAGTTGGGAAATGTTGATAAAGATTCTCCGCTGAAATTAGATTTTTATATAGATTACGATCCGTTTAGAGAGCTGTATTTATTAATGCTCGATAATAAAGCTTTAGATTACCGAATGAAAGAATTGAGCAAATTAAACAAGCAATTCGAATGGCAACACGACGTAAGGTTTTGGATGATTGCATATATGACAAATAATCCCATAATGTTAAAGTTACGTGTTTTGCTTCATTTTATATATGAATTGGGAAATTCTCTAAAAAACGACGAACTCCAAGATATTCCAGAGAATTATGGTAAAAAGTACCATGTTAATATAACGTATAAAAATTTGTTTGAAGATATTAAACCATTGCAAAAATATATTAATGGTTTTATCGGAGTATGTCAAGATATTAATCTATTAAAATATAATGATTTGGATTTGGGTGAAATAGATCTAACTCAAATGAAAATCTGTTTAAAAAAGTGCGTGAATTTTTTTATGAATACCAATGATTCTGAAACCCAATATTTAACGAATCTTAAAAATTTGATGGATTGTTACTTATCTTTTATAGATTATGCTAAACAAACCAAAACAAAGATTTATAATTTTAGTGCTAAAGAGTATGCGGAAAAAGGTATGATAAATTGTGTGAACTCACTTGATTTTGTTGCAACCGATGGTCGTATAAAATGGGCAACGGAGTTTTTGATTCAAGATGTTTTTCGGCAAATGTATTTTTTGAGTCGCGATGGGAATATGGACAAATATTGGGGGGAAGCGTGCGATAATAAAAAAACATATAAAGATTTGCTAGGAATGGCAGTAGAAATCTTTATGGAAGATAAATACTATGAGCCCAATAAAATTCAACAAAAAATTGTTAATAATAACAAATTTTCATTTATTGACTTGAAATCGGATTTGTATTTATTTAAGGAAATGTATAGATTTTCAAGAAATAACTGTGACCGCAGGAATAAGGCGTTTGTCGATTATCAATTGGAATAAAAGCATGAATGGATTTATATTTGTATAAATTAAAATTGAGTATGTATATTAACGACAAAATAGTTTAGATTAAGTTGAACATAGTGCATTTTAATGGATTCAACAGACTACCCATGTAGAGTAAAATTATAAAGTAATATGACTTCCGAATCCATCTTTTAGTATAAAAAGTTCAAATTTAGATGGGGACGTGCCGCCAAGCGGAAACTCGTTCGAACTAAAAATGTTTAAGCGAGTTTCTTTCTGTATTGCATACGTTGTGCAAAGAGCGGTTTTAAAAGTGTGAGAATTAATGTTGATTTCTATTTTTATCGGCTTGAAATTAGCGAAAAACGTTATGAAGATTGGGGTGAAGGAAAAAATTTTTAGAGAATTTGGATATTTGTGGGTAAAATTATTGACTATTGTCGGAAAATTTAGTATGCTTGAAACATATTTCTACTCAAAGGAAAATACTGAACGAAAGTAAAATTCGGTAAATAAAACATGGTAGAAAAGGGGTCGGCGATGAAGAAAAAGTTTGTTATGGTCGTGATGACCATATTTTTGTTTTGTGGACTTACAGCGTGCTGGTTCGTGCCAAAAACGACAGGCAATATTTCGAATACTCCGAATATTCCGGATGCTTCCGACGTTACCGACACTCCCGGCGTGGTAGAGCCGAAGCCCGATAGCATTGAAAAATTGTTATATGAGAAAGCCGTTGATTTGGGCTATGACGGAACGATAGAGGAGTTTTTGGAATTATTAAAAGGTGCTGACGGTAAAAACGGTGAGAACGGTAAAGACGGCAAGGACGGACAAAACGGCAAAGATGGGAAAGACGGAGTAAGCGTAGTACGGGCTTATATTAATGAAAAGAAAGAACTTATTATAGAATTGAGCGACGGTAGCGCGAGTAATTGCGGCGAGATAGCGTTGGATTTTAACTTTGACAACATTAAAGGCGAGCAGGGCGAAAAGGGCGCTGACGGAAAGGACGGCGTAAGTGTAGTTCGTGCCTATATTAACGAAGAAAAAGAACTTATCATAGAATTAAGCGACGGCAGTACGAGCAACTGTGGCGAAATAGATTTGGATTTCGATAGCATCAAGGGGGACCGTGGCGAACAGGGCGAAAACGGGCAGGACGGAAAAGACGGCTTATCGGCGTATGAGATATATTTGAAATATCACGAGGAATACGATAAAAGCGAAGAAGAATGGATAGACGATCTTGTGAACGGCAGGCTCAAAGACGATGCGGGCAATGGGGGCGAGGAAGAAAAACGCGAATATACTGTTACGTTGATAATCGACGGGAATACGGTCGCCGAAATAACAGTTGAAGAAGGGCAAGCGGTAGACCTAAGCGAAGTGGACACCGAAAAGAGCGATTATGAGTTTAAAGGATGGTTGTTGAGCGACGGAAGTTTTTATGAGAACGCTTCGATAACGGAAGACACGGTTTTAACCGCGAAGTACGAACCAAAGACCGAAATCGGTGTCGATCCGATTGATCCCGACGACCCGTCGAATGAGCCGGAGATAACGTTCGACGCGGAGAGAAGTTCTTTATTTGACGAGGAGATTATTACCTTACAGGCGAACCACGGTATTAGAATCACGATAGACGAAGAGAACGTATTGTGGTTGGAACGCTTGGAGATTAGTGCGGAAGGCGGGAAGTTGAAATTTGCCGAATATTACGAGGAAACGCGTCTCGGGACTTCGGAGCACGATTTTACCGAGGGCGTATTCGAATATACAGGTTTCGGGGAGGATTACACGGCTAACGGTATCGTGTTGGAGATTATTTACATATCCGACGACGCCGAAAGTTATGCAACCGTCACGCCGATATCGCCTTTGTATATATAGTTAATATATATTTAGTTAATTTTATATCCTTATATATAATATATGAAAGTAGCGGATACTATATATTGTGTCTAAAAAACTTTTAAACACAATAAGAAAAAATTTTGATAAAATTTGTAAAATTTAGTTGACAATACGTTAGGATTGGTATAGAATGGAAAAGCTGTTGCAAGAGCGACAGCGTGAACCTTAACAACGGAACGGAAATATAAATAAAAAAGCGAACGAATAAACCGAGTTAATTTTTTTGAGAAGAAAAAAGGACTCAGA
>CAYVEU010000023.1:0-17401 GCA_964450015.1 uncultured Christensenella sp.
TCCGGCAGCTTCTACTTTATATAATTCTTCTAACATTTCGCGGGCGGCTGCTTTAACCGTATCAACAACATCTTTTTCCATATCAACATGTCCACCAATAGACTTGTCCCACAATCCTTGATTGTCTTTGGCGTTCTTTCCGCGTTGATGTATCAGGACTCTTCCATCGCGCGTAAAAAGCATACCCCACACAACGACTTTTACTTTTGTAGTACCTAAAAAAGAATCGCGCGGTAGTTGTCCAAGTAAGTGCCGTTGATTATTATACATTAGTATAACTTCGGTCCTATTATCTTTTTTTGTTATTTCTGTAGAATACTTCTTGATCCCTAAAGGAGCATCAAAATAGACATGAAAATATTTATAATATTCTTCATACCATATATTATCTTTTGTGATTAACTCAAATTTTGTTTGATGACAAAATTTCGTTAACGATTGAGTGATATAGTAATCATCATCTATGTTGATTACTGGTATAGGAATATTCAAGTAGCTTGTTCTTAATGAAAAACATTGTTTGAATTGAGCCCTATCAATTTCCCCATTGTCAATCGCAGCTTTAATTTCTAATCTTTTTGATTTTTTAAATTCTTCTATCTCGTTGGGTTCGAGTTTTAATTGTTTAACTTCCTCTTTTATTTTTAATTCTATAAATGCTCCTATCTCATCCGTTTCCGGCTCCAAATGTTTACAATTATTTTTAATTAAATACTCTCTTAATTTACGAGACGGCTCATTTTTTAAATTTATAAAGCTACCAATATCATAGCTCCTATCTTCACCACTAACTCGCTTATTAGAAGAAATGAGGGAGGCGTAACTTAAATTGGGTTCCGCTTCGCATATAATTTCCACAGACAAACTTCCATCATTAATTTTTTTAAACCATAAATTTTTAAATCTATCATATGGTAAACTAAAAGAAACCGCACCCAAAATCCGAACTCGTTTTTGTGCATTCTCAATTCTATCCAAAAGTTCCTCTCTATTAAATAAAGAATTCATATAAATACTCCTTGTAATTAAATTGCACATATTGATATTATAGCAAATATATTAGAACAAATCAAGGTATTATCAACGTTCTTTTTAGTGTGTGTACTAAGGTTTTGTTGAATTTCCATATATACACAATTAAATATCCGGTATAACAATTATGTTCTACCGGATATTGCCGTTAATTAGGTTTATGATGTTCGGAGCAACCTTTCTACATAGTGTTTATGTAACTCTTTCATTTATATAGCGCACGCTATGGCGGTTTACCCTAGCCGTGTTTTGCAACGGTTATCCCTATATTCTTAACATGATTCTTTATCTTAGCATTTTTTATTCTTTTGTAATTGTTGCCTTTCAGCTTGCCACGCTGCAAACTCTCTTTGACCTTCTTCAATTTCAAAGTAAGCTTAAATAATATCAGTCAATAATGCTCTTGTTGTAAATTTTATAAATTATTAAGTATCCCTAGAAATCTGAATTTTTTATGCTTCGAAATTTTTATGTATATGTTTGTGTGCATATTTCGTATTAGCGTGTCTACCGCCGGATTGCCCGTTGTGCAATTTGCGAACTCTCGTTCAACGCTTCCTACTAATGTCGTAACCCCAAGGAGATAGCGGAATTTTGATATTCTCCGGAACAGTTTTTTTGTGCTTTATTTTCTTACTTCGTATTAGCGTATCTGCCGCCAGATTGCCTTCGGCAATTTGCGAACTCTACGAGTTCGACTATCTCCTTGGAAACATCAAAAAAACTACCGAGAATATTCGGTAGTTTTTTTGATTGGTGACCCCAAGGAGATTCGAACTCCTGTAGCCGCCGTGAGAGGGCGGAGTCTTAACCGCTTGACCATGGGGCCGTTTAGCTTTCATATTGTAACATATATTTAGGTCGTGCGCAAGTGTTTTCGCTTATTTATTGAAAAGCGCGACCGTTTATTTCGGCCGCGCTTTTTTCAATTGGTCGTTTGGCGGATTATCTCAAAGCTTCGTATCCGAACAGCTTATCAGTTTCCTCCCCGTCTACCGTGACTACGTAGCGGTAATCCTCGGTTTCTTCTAAGGATGTCCATTCGTAATCCTTGTAAGCGGCTCCTACGAGCGTGCCTGCGAATACGTTACCGCAGTTCGTAATATCGAGAGTGCCGTTGCCTATGCCGTAGCTGAGCGTCATGCTGCCGTCCATCTTGCCGACGTAACCGCCCGCGTAAACCGTAGCCGCATTGTCGACTTTGATATTCAGTCCGCTGATGCTGTTTTGAACTTTGTTGTCGCCCTCTATGACGCCGCCTTCCGCTATTCCGACGAAGCCCGAAACGATAACGGTGGAATTCTTCTCTACGGAATTTATCGCGATATTACCGCTTACCGTTACGTTTCTTATCGTGCCGCCCGTGCTGTTGATTATCGCGACTGCACCGAAGGTAACGCCGTCTTTGCCGACCGTCTTGTCGTAGTAGACGTTGATACCGAGGTCCGCTATGCGACCCGCGTTGTTGTATACGAGCGCGTCGGTTACGTTCATAAGGCTGCTGACCGTTCCGTCTTCCGCGCTTATGCTGTCCGCGTTCTTGCCGTCGATAGAGCCCGTAAATTTGAGTCCTACGCCGATGGTCTTGAAGTTCTCAAACGTAATATCTTCGGAAATATTGTAGCTTGCGTACAACATATGCTCGATGTGCGAGAAGTCTTCGCCGCTGCCTACCACGAACTTATCCGCGTCGGTACCCGAACCTCTCAAATAGTAGAGTCCGTCGGTCTTGAACACTTTCTCGAATATGGCGTCGCCGTTCGAGAACGCCGTTCCGCGCATCGTGCTGTCGTCGAACGCAACGAGTTTGACTACGTTCGAACCCGAAGAGGTAACTACCAACTTGTTGGAGTACGCGTTTTCTTTTATCGCGTATACCGCGCCGCTGTCCGCAGCTATATTGCCGTCCGCGAATATCGCGCCTACGATAGAGTTCGTCGCCTCGGACTCGACTCTGCCCAGTCCGAATACCGCGCCGCTCAGTTCGGTCGAATCGTCGGTTACGAACTTGGACAACCTCGTGCCGTTAGCATAACCGAGTATTCCGCCGACGGTGACGCTTTGCGCCGCAAGCTTGATATTGACGATACTGAATACGTCGTAAACCGCACCGCCCTCTGCATAGCCCGCAACCGCACCTGCATAGGATACGTCGGTTAAGCCGTTCTTTTCGACCTTGACCGTACCTATCGCAACCGCATTGCCTACCACGCCGCCTAAGAGCTTGCCTGCGATTACGCCGACGTATTTGGCGTTTTCGCTGCCTTCGATATCGACGTTTACGCCAGTCATTACAACGTTCTTGACCGTTCCACTCAGTGCCGCGAACAAGCCTACTCTATCGCCGTCGGATATAGTGAAGCCTACGCCGAAGTTCGTTATCTTGTTGCCTTTTGCGTCGAAGCTTCCGGCGAATATCTTATGCAAGCCTATGCTCTCGCCGAAATCAATCATATCAACGTCGCCGTTCAAGCTGTAATTTAGGTTCATATACTCGTCGATCGCCCTCATTTCACGCGAACTTTCAATACGCAACGGATCCGCCGCAGAGCCCGTGCCTAAGCCGTACTCTTCGTCTTTTTCCATTCCGAAATCTCTATACAACTTGTCAATCACCAAGTTCCTGATCTTTTGTCCGACAATCTCCACGCCGCCGATTGCTCCGTCGCCTCTCGTTGCGATAAGCAGCTCGTAATCAACGCCCTTTATCGTGTCGCGGGTTTCGCTCGCGTCGTTGACGTCGGTAACTATTCCGCTGAATCCGCTCTTCAATTCGTCGTTTACGAACACGTTGTCCGCAAAGTACCTGTTGGAAACGAAATGCGAATCGGATATATTCTCGGCATTGCCGAATACCGCGCCGACTTTAACGTCGTCGGATACGTTGTAGAGAGTCAAGTGCGAATAGGTATAAGTCTTTTGAACGGTGGTGTTCGCGCCGACCAAACCTATAAGTCCGCCCACGTTAGCCTTGCGCACGACGTTGCCGTGGTTGCTGATAACCACGTTTACGTAAACGGGCTTGTTGCCGTCGCCGATATTTGCGCCGACAGTCTTGCCTGCCAAACCGCCGATATTTGCGCCCGCGTTAGCCGAAACGATGTCGATATAACCGTTTACTCTCGCCGCGCCGACCGTACCGCCGTCGATGACCGCCGCCAAAATACCTACGTCTTCCGCGTTGTAAACGCTGATCGTGTCTTCGAGCTCGATGACTACGTCGTCAACCTTGCCGCTCAGTTTTTGGAAGAAGCCGAACGAACCTTCCTTATCTCCGCCCGCAATGGTAATTACGTACCCTGCGCCGTCGAACGTTCCCTTAAAGTCACCCTCTATTCCGTTGAAGTCGGAGTTGAGAACCAAATTGCCGTCCACAACGAAATGTGCGTCGAGATACGAACGCGGCTCGGTCAAACGGTAATTGCCGTCCTCGTCGACGATAAAGCCGTCGCTGACCTCGGAGGAGATGAAGTCCAAATCCGCTTGCGACTTGATAATATACGGGTTTTCTTCGCTGGTGGGCTTCGCGTTCTCGTTGAAGTACTTGACTAACAGCACCGTCGTCGGATTGTTGAGTCTGAAACTGTCCGCATTGGCGGCTTCCACCGAAGCTTTGACTATATAGCCGCCCAGTTCGAACTGTCCGTCTACCGCATTGCCGTCCATGTCGGTGTATGCTACTCCGAGCGGAATATTAACTTTTTCCGTAACGCCGTCTTTGTTTGTATAGGTGTACGTCGCGATAGCCGTCACGTCGGGTTGATTTCCGTTTTGCAAATACTTAACAGTTCCGCCGAAAACTACTTCCAACTCTTTCATGAAGTACGCGTTGATAACAATGTCGTCTGTCGCGATACGGAACTCGAACTCGCCGTGAAGCTCGTCATCGTCACCCTCGTCAAAGACGTTTACGTTCACCCACTGCCCGTCTTTCATCGTGCCGTATTCGGTATAACGGTGTATATACTCGTTTGCGTTGTACTTGACCCTAATCAAATCGCCGTGTTTGAAGGTGTACGGTGCGCTCATCTTGACGTAATTACCGTCTACGAATCTTTCGAACGTGTAATCCGCAAAATCAGTGCCGGTAACGTCGGCATAAGCATCGTTGACGTAAACTTTTATCGTTTGCGTGACGTCGGCGTTCTCGATTTTATAAGTGTGGCTGTCAACGTTTAAGAAGTAGACGAAATCGGTATCGGACAAATGTTTGATTATGCCGTTTTGTGCCCCTATCAACGTTGCCATTTCATTTTGCGTCTTAACTAACGTGCCAACGCTGTTGTATGCCGCATCGCCGAGCATGTAAACCATACCCGAACCCGACTTGATACGGAATCGATACTGTTCGCTCGTCACAGTCGTGCCGGTAATGTTGAGCAACCTGCTGGTATTGTTGGTTATCCAATCGCTTTCGTCGGGCACGCTCTTGGTGCTGATTGTGTACTGAATTTCGTACCCGCTGTTAATTTCCGCGCCGTCGTCATTGTAGCACGCGACGAATTGTCCGTCTACCAATTTCCCGATGGCAAATCTTATGACCACGCCGACGTTGAGATCTTCGGGCGTCGAAGAAACGTACCAGCAACTGTCAACGTCTTCCTCGTTCCAGTTGGTGGACTTGCGTCCGTCTATCGAAGATACCATTATCACCGGAATATCGTTGTCGATACGCACCTTAACGGGCGTTTGCTTCGCTTTTCCCGCGCCGCTGACAACTTTGACGTCCAAATCAGCCGTGCTCGTCACCGCGTAGTATCTCACAAACGAGTTGCTTCCGTTTTCGTCGTGAGGCACCGTCTCGTAATCCTTACCGTTTATTTGCAACGTTACGCCGCTGTATCCTATCTCGGAAACGCTTACCTTTATGATAACCGCGTCCTTGTTGGTCCACTGTACGCTGTCACCCGTCAAGTTCCAGCTATAATCGTCCAATCCGAGATAATCTTTGGGGTCTACTACGTTCAGCTTTCCGTCTCCTTGCGCCGTGCCCGTTTTGTAACTGGTTTCCGCATTTATCGACAACGAAGCCGCATACCAGTCTATCTTTACGCCGTTGACGTAGTAAATATCGCTTTCCATACCGGAATTGCTCACAAAGCGATACTTGTAGTTAGTGCCGTTGACGGAACTGTTTATCGTATGTTCCAGTCTTTGCTTGTTGGCGTAATCGAACGAGAAATTACCGGAAATGACCGAATCCTTCGTCAAACCTTGCCAATTCTCGCCGTCCTTTTGATCGACGTTATAATATAAGGTATAGCCGCTGGGCAAGCTTGACTTCAAAGTAACCGTTATTTTGACTGCGCCGGAAGTCCACTCGTTGTCGGCGACGGTGGTAGTATTTCCGTTTGCCGTGCCGTAGTCGTTCGCTCCGCCGTCGCGCTTAACTTCGACTTCGAATACCGGCTTAATCTTGTCTATTCTGATATTGCCTATCAACAACTCGTCGCTTTCAAGCCCCGCTTCGCTGACGAGCTTAATCTTGTAAGCCTTATTGCGGCTATCTTCTTTCTCTACGCCGAACTTCATGGAATACCCTTGCGTCTTGGTCGTTCCGCCTTCTCCGACTTGCGGGTTCAACCATTCGAATACGTCTTCGCTCCAATTGTACCAACCGCCGAAGTTGCCGTTTGTCTTCGACAAATCCTTTTCCGAGTACATGAGGTACGCGCCGCTTATCGAATATACCGCGTCAATCAAGCTTTGAACGTTGGTGTTAATCCATTCTCCGTTATAGCGCTTGTACAGCGAGAAGTCGTTTTCTTCTATCGACAACGCGCTCCAAGAACGCACCTGCTCGCCGTCTGTGAAGCCGAACGACGGTTTTACCGAATCGACTCTGGGCAAAATATCCTGAGTAGTCGAATTGCCTGCCTCGTCGGTAACGGTTATTGTGTAAACGACGTAATAGTCGAGAGTGAACTTATCGCCGCTTGCGGTCTTAGAGCGATACGTCTTGTCGCTGCCCATAAGCATTATTGCCTGAGGCGCGTATCCGTCCGCCAATTGATAGTCGATAGTCACCGTCGCTATTTCGGAAGCTATCTTCTTTTCGTCATCTTTGAGATTGGGGTCCAACTCGCCGTGCTTGTCGTAAGCGTATATAACCAACTCTTTACCGACCGCATGCCATACGCTCTCCAATTCCCTGAAATTGCTGTTTGCGTTATCCAAGTCGATAGAGGGCTTGGTCGTGTCGATATACACGGAAATCGCCTTTTCGCTCTTTGGCTCTTTGCCGTCAAGCGCGTTTGCTTTCTTGACGTTGTTGTATGCCACAAATTCGTAATCCGTCTTTTGCTCGGTCGTCAAAGTAAACGTAACTTCCGCTTTCTTGTTCGCTTCGTCCACGGTCCAATCGTCAGACGATTTCAACAAACTGGCCTTGTCCACCCAATTTTTGGTCTTCCAACCGTCGGTAGTGTACTCGACTCCGCCGAATCCGCTCGAACCGAAATTAACGTTGAGAGTAATCGTTACGGAATCCTCATTGGTAAACTTGCCCGACTTGTACGTCTCGCCCGAAGCGGTTACCGCACTTATGGTTAAGGTCGGCGGCGTCGTATCGATGTTGGGCGTGAACTCCCAGCTTTCCGCCTCGTTGCCCGCCTCGTCTACGGCTATGATATGATGCTGCGAACCGGACTCTATCTTCAAACGGTAATAATTGCCGCACTCTACGCCGTCGCGAACCAACGTGACATTAGTCAAATCCTCTTGGTCGCCCATCGCGTTGTATACGCGTTTAACTCCGCTGCCCAAATCTTCGACTTTGAAGTATGCGTAAACCGCGTCGTTGGTGAACTCGTCGTCGCCTAAAATTTTCAGTTCTTCGTAGTTGACGACGTACTCGCCCTTATCGTTCGTGTTCATATGCGCGGTCGAGCTCGCCAACGCCAAGAACGACGCGTCTCTGTCGATAGTCGGCGGTTCCGTGTCGATAAATACCTGTCCGGCGTCAAAGTAGAAGAACAAGCCGGAATTGGATATTATGAGCACGTCGTAGCCGTTCTTTACGGTCGCCTTATCCGCACTTATCGTGTAGCCCCACAGCAAGCCTGCCGCGCCGGTCTCGCCGTCTTGTGTTTTCTTGCTTGCGTCGATTGCCGTCCATTGGCTCAAATCCAACGTCGTCAAATTCTTGACGTATCCTTTTATTCCTTTCTCATTGTCGGAATTTTTTGTTCTCAGTTCGTCGTTGGCAGACAAAACTTCGCCCCATTTTCTCAACCGAATATAAACTTTCGCGTCGGAAATGCCGACTATATATTTGAATTGAACGTTGATATCGCTCATAACGGGCGTTCCGTCAGAACCCGCGAATTGCTTGAGCTTGTAGTCGTACTTCTCCTCTTCATCGTCGGATTCGTCTTCTTTGTCGGCGGATGCGTCTTTTTTGATATACGATTGCAGGTTACCTTGAGCGTCGACGTAATTTGCCGAATACAAATTGATAGCCGGTATAACTTTATCGACGATAGGCATCAACTTGTGCCCATTCGTATCTTTCTCCGCGCCGGAAATGGTAACGTAGTTGTTTTGATTGTCGTAGAACGAGAAATCAAATCCGTATTGATCTGTTGCCTTATCGTATCCGTACTCCGCTGTCGCGCTTCTATACAAAGTCTTGTAGCCCGACCCGCTGTCGGTTTCCAAATATACGTAAGACGTCCAGGTCTCTTCGACCTTTGGCGAACTCTTGCAAGAACTCATAACTTTTTGAATGCCGCTGCCCATTCCGTTGCCGACGCAATCGCTCACCACGATATACATGTAAACTTTGGCGTCTATCCAAATATTGGCAGACTTGTCGGACGTGCGCCTGATGAAGCTGTACGCGGTATCGCCGTTAAGTCTGGCAATCTCGTAATATACGACTATGTCGTCGTTTAAGCCCGCCGCCGTGTCGGGGTTGGGGACGGTCACGTCAATGTCGTCTTCGCCGTCTTTTACGGTAAGTTTCTTCGAACCGATGTCGGGATTTGTCGAGAAGAACAGTCCGACCGGCGTAGGCTTGTCGACGTCCTGTCTTATGAACATGTAGTTCCCACCGTAAGTGTTCGCCGTGGGTTTTACCCCGTTGCTTGCGTTTTTGATGCGGATAAATAGCTGTATGCATCTGCTTTGCACGTTGCTGAACACTATCGCTACGTCTTGGGAACTGCCGGTACCCGCTTGCCCTAACGTCATGCCGGAGTCGGGCCAGTTAGTCTTAGCGCCTTCGCCTTTCGCGTCGGGCGTGTCTACGACGGGAAGCATACCGTACTCAACGAATGTTTGAGAAAGCCCCATTTCCTTTATCTTAAAGTTTACGGTAACGACGTCTTTCGTCCATTCTCCGTCCTCTTTGGTGTACGCGTAATCTCTCGCTTTGTCGCCTTCGCCGACGATAATGGACTGAACGGACCCGCTCAGCGTAAACGGATCGACTTTGTACTTTAAGTTTTCTTTATCGGAGCCCTTACTGCTGGTAACCATTGTGACGTTTCCGATAAAATCGCTGACTTCTATGCGGTAGACGATAGGCTCGTTTTTGCCTTTGAGTATATCGTATCCGTTTTCTTCGTCGTAAATGGTATGTCCTAATGCGTCTTTTGCCAAAGCGATAGTTTTTAAGTTCCAAAGTTCCGCCGCAAGGACGTAATCGCTTCCGACCTTGGTATAATACATTACCGAGCCGTTGCTGACTTCGTAGGTGTACGAGTAGCCGTTGTGACTTAACGTAATCTTCGCTTTTGCTTTGCTCGTTTGAACTTGTCCGCTCGACTGCATTTGCGCGACTGCCGCGGTCGCCTCGTCCGCGGCGCTGCTAAGCGGATTGTACTTGCCCGCAAAACCGTAGTACTGCGAAGCCCTATCCGTGCCGCTGCCGGTTACGTCGTTTACCGTGACGAACGCATAAAGTAAATTGCTGTACCAAAAATCCTGCGTGTCGTACAAATCCGACTCGGATACGAAATCCTTTATCGGTTTGTCCCCGTTGGAACTGTCGCGAATAATCTGCTCCACGCCGGTAAGCCCCGAGATATGCAAATCGTGATCCGAGCCGAACCCGAACAGCGTTTGCGTAGGTCCGGTCCTATCCATTCGCGTAATCACCGTACCGCCGTTGACAGTGAATTCCGCTCCGTTTTTAAACGACGGCGTGTAGCTTACCAATCCGTCCAGCCACGGCGAAAATTTGTAGACTCTCACGTTTTGCGCAAGCCCGTATCCCGTGCCGTCCGTTTTCATATTGACGTCGCTTACGGGGTTAGCATAGCTGTAAACGATAGCGTTGTCATTGTCCGCAAACTGCCAATCGGCACCGTCGCCGCGCTTTATCGAAAGTTCGCCGCCCGAAGGTCCGAACGTCATCCTTATATATAATTCCGTTTTTTCGGCGTTCGACCAAGGCATCATATAATACTCGTCCGCGCCCGTAAGTTTTTGCGTGCACGCTTGGTCGGTAAATATTTCCACCGTTACGGGATTGTAGTCCTTAAAGACTTCGACTTCCTCGTACCGTGTCCCCCCCATTCGTACGACGTACGAATTTATCACCGAGCCGTCGGACAGCTCCAACGACGAACCGGACATAACGTTGGTGTTGCCCGCCCCGTCTACAATCACGAATTCGTACCGTTTGACCTCGTCGTAATTTGCGATAAGCGTAAATTTCGCGGTAACGTTGTTTACTCCATCGCTATACGTCTGCGTTTGGCAGTACTTTTCCACTCGGTTTCCGTTGTGGTCGCGAGCAACTATGGATACCGACTTTATGCCGCTACCCGTGTTCAGGCTCACTATGTCGGTAAGTCCGGTCGGACGGTCGTCGACCTCCAAAGACAATTCCAACGCGTCTTTGCGCAGCCATTTCGTCTTATACGAACCCGTTCTCTTCATTCCATCCAACGTAAAGTCCGTAACGCGCGGACAAATCGTATCTATATATGCGGATAAACTTCCCTGATTCGACAAAGTCGCGCTACTGTTGTCGGCATAGCTGACCGTCGTAGCTACGTTAGTGCTCAACCCCGCGTTGTCCGTCGCGACAAACGTATACGCCTCCATCCCGTAATACGGCAATATCGCCTCGTACACTTGTTTGTATTCGCCCGTGGACGTACTGTAAGTCGAAGACTTCAACGTCGCCGGTATAGACGCGCTTCTGCCGGAAGAGCTGTAAGAAATGCTAAACGAGTGCTTATAATTTTTATTGGAAATGGTAATATCTTTTCTGTACTGTTGATACGTTGCGTTTGCATAAAGTGCGGAATAAGACGTGATTTGCGCCCTGTCCGTTACGGTAAACTCCGCCGTGATAGCGCCGTTGGAATAGAGCGACGGAGACGTCAGCTTGCTCAACTTGACGGTGACCGTAGGCGCTATGGTATCTATACCCCACATCGACGTAGTCGCGGTTTTCGTCCAACCGACGTTGTCTTTCGCGGTTATCGTATAGCTTCCGTTGCCAACATTGTCTACTTTGTAATAATTGGTACCCGATATATTCACGGCGGTTTTCTCTTCGCCGGTCACGGTATTTTTGACCGTTACGCTATTTACGCCCGACTGCTTTGTGCCGGCCGCGTCCGTATCCACTACGGTCATGATAAGCGTGACTTCGCCCGTGTAAAACCCTGTGTTCAAATTTGCCGAATTCGTATAAGTTTTACCGTCGATTTCCGACTTAGGTCGGAATCGCACGTTCGATATCGTCGGTTCATATCGGTCTATATACAACGTGTTCGCACTAAAAGTTGCGTTTGCCGTGTTGCCCGCCCAGTCCGTTGCGCTTACTTTCAGTTCGCCGGTCAATTGCAACGCCGTATCCGTCGTGCTTCCTACCGTATAAGAGTGGCCCGTGGAAGAACTCTTAACGCCCTCATCCTTATAAGTAGTTTGCGTTCCTTTTTCGGTCGGGTAAGAAAAGCTCACGTTCGACAATTGGTGATTGCTCCCCGGATCCTTTATGTTTACGGTTACGTATTTTTGCTGTTTCCAAGTACCAACCGAACCCAAATTGATTTCGGGCTTGGCGCCGTCGGTAGATTTGAAAGTATAGTTGATATTTTGCATAGCAAGACTCGGATACTCGCCGCCGACAAACGTCGTCCAATTCGTCCTGCCGATAATCCATATAAAAATGTATTTCGCGCCTTCGCCGCTCGGAATAGTCGCCGCGCCGGACCAGTTGGCTTCCGACGTCTGTCCGCTTTTGTCAAAGGACGTGCTGCCGATTCTCGTTCCTCCTGCCGCATTGTCTTGCCAGCCGTCGTTAAAGCAGCTGCCGTACCCGACTCCGGGAGCCAATCCCAGCGTAAAGCCGCAGTAGACGCTTTGGTCCCACTTGTTGTCGGATTTCATCTGAATGTGCATTTGCGTAAGCTGCAAACTGCCGCCCGCCGCAAGTTTTTCCAAGGTATTGGTCAACTTTATGAATATGCCTATGCTATGCACGACCTTCTTTTGCTTCAAGTTCTTCCCGCCGATATGGACCCAGCCGTTGCCGGTGCTCTGCTCATGGCCGGGATCGTTACCTTCGTAATAATATCTCCAAACGTAACTGCTGCCTGCGTTTGCCGAATAAGTAAACTGTTGAGTAACGTTGTTGCCCATCGTAGTCGTTCTGTCCGCGGTGGCCGCATACGCCGAAGTCGTGCCGCCGTCGCCGCCCGCTTCCGCTACGTTCATAGAATCGGACCAGTCGACGTACGAGCCGTCGTTCAACGTTTCGATAAGTTCGGGGCAACCGATATTGACGCCCGCTACGCAGCAGAAAATAATCAGCATCACCCCAAAGAGAATAGGTAAGCCGAATCGGTAAAATTTCCCGACCTTTTTTTCGTCGGTCCGAGTTGAATTTCCATAGCTCCTAAATTCTTTCATATTCGTCTCCTTAACGATCAAGCGGACGCCCGCGGTGTTTTTAGGTAATAGATTAGCTCGAAAAGTTTATACTTTTCCAATGCTATTATATTATATAATGCGATTGAATGTCAATAGTGATTTTGAAATTTGAGCCAAAAAAATCCAAAAAAAAAGAGAATTGTCACTACGTAGCAAGCCCCTTCTTGCAGAGAAAAGAGAATCGCCACTAGTTGGGACGATTCTCTCCTGCAACGCAGGTTGCTTGCCCCGCAAGCAATTCTCTCTTAATGCCCTGAAATCAATTCGCTTAATTTTATAAACTCTTCCGTCCCCAGCTTCTCGCCTCTTACCATAGGCAAAAAACCCGCTTTTTCGATGATTTTTTCACATTCGATTTTCGGTAAATTAAACATATTTTGCAAGCAATTTGCGAGCGTTTTTCGACGCCACAAAAATGCGGCTTTTACCGTTTTTTTGAACGTTTTTTCATCGGTGATTTTATGCTTGTTTTTGTCGATTTTTATCTTTAATAACGCGCTGTCTACCTTGGGTATCGGATAGAACATTTTTTTGTCTATAATCCTCGTGATTTCGGGGTATCCTACAAAGTCGACCGCCACGGTTATGGCGCCGTATTCCGCCGTTCCGGGCTTGGCTATAAGCCTTTCCGCGACCTCTTTTTGCATCATAAGCGTCATATCTTTCACGGACAGTCCGCTTTCCAAAAAGCGCATAATCAGGGGCGTTGTGATATAATACGGCAAATTTGCGACCACTTTAAAGTCTTTTCCGACTATACTTTCAAGTTCTTCGTCCTTGCATTTCAACACGTCCGCAAAATGAACTTCCACGTTGTCGAAATCCTTTAAAACCTCGCCCAAAATCGGTCTTAAATTTTCGTCGACTTCGAAAGCGACGACCCTTTTTGCGCGTTTTGCAAGGGCTCTCGTAAGCGTACCCGCACCCGCTCCTATCTCTACTACGGTATCGTCTTTTTCGACGTTTGCGTCGTTTACGATAGCCTCCAAAAGATTATTATCCGTAATAAAATTTTGCCCCAAAGCACGGTTAAACTTAAAATTATTTGCTCTTAAAATTTCCTTGATTTCCATTATTTCCCTCGATATTTTTTCCGCTCCCGTATTATACTAAAACCGTACGAAAGAAGAGTTTTCAAAGTACGAATGATATCCCCTCTTTGGGGAGAATGGTTTGGAAAAGCTACTTGGTTTAAGTGGCTTTTCTTTTTTATACTTCCGACCAACGCACACGCGGGATTTTACACGCAGTTGCTAACGCTTAGTAGTTATATTTCCCTTACGGGAAGTTATATTCGGCTAACGCTAAGTTTATACGCGCTTTGCGCGTGTTATATTTCGCTTATGCAAAGTTAAGGATAAGAAAAGAAATAAAGGCTGTTATCTTTTTTAATTATCCTTTTCGGCAATAAGCGTATTCCACCCTATTTTTAGGTTTTGGGGGAAAATTGGAGGAACAGGGGTTTGGGGGCATTGGAGCGATTGCCCCCAAGCTATACTTTTGCGCAACATGCGGAAACTTATCAACAATAGCCGTGAAATATCCGTCCACTAAGGCGCTATCTATATTTATAGCGACGGACGGTTATTGCTACGGCGTGGGTTTTTAAGGGGTGTCCCCTTATGCAGGGTCGTAAGGGGCGGCTTCGCAATTTAGCCCCTACCCGCTTTTTGCTTCTTTTTCGCGGCAACGAAAAAGAACGTTTAATCGATAAGCTCTCTTATCCTAAGTTCCGCGCCGATTTTTTCGGCTATTTCCCGCGCTTTTTTTACCTTTTCTTCGCCGATAACGTCCACTATACTGAAAACTACTCTAAGCCCCGCTTTCACGCAGTCGGCGGCAAATCTAAGCATGCTGAAATACCCTTCCTCGCCGTAAGCGCAACGGCAAAGCGTTTGGTAGTCTTTTGCCGTCACCTCGTTAAGCGAGATACTTACGGTATCGACGGAGCCCACGAAGCTTTCCGCAACGTTTTTACCCACTATTAAATCGGCTTGCCCGTTGGTGTTTACTCTGACGCGCTTGCCGTTTTCTTTTAAAAATTTTCCGACTTTTACTATCATATCCGCCCGATACAGCGGTTCTCCGTAGCCGCAAAAGACGAATTCTTCCACATCGAAAAACTCGCGGCACGCGAAAATAATTTCGTCAAACTCGGGTTCTTTTTTCAACCATAACGAAAACTCGCTGTACCTATCCGACGTGTTTCTTACGCAAAAAGTGCACGCGTTGGAACATTTGTTTGTCAAATTTATATACGCTTTACCGTCGATTTTATATACAATCATCTCAATTTACCGAAAAATTCCCTTGTGTTTTTTATCGTAGTTTTCTCAATTTCTTCCCGATTTATTCCCAAAATTTCCGACATCTTATCGGCTACCAAATTGACGTATTTAGGCTCGTTATCCTTGCCCCTGAACGGCACGGGAGTCATGTACGGACAATCGGTTTCCAGCAGAATTTTGTCGCGAGGGATAGCTCTTATTATATCGGGCTTTTCCGTCGCGTTTTTAAACGTTATCGCCCCGCCGAACGCAAAATACGCGTCCAGCTTTACAAGTTCTTTCGCAAACTCACAACTGCCGCTGTAACAATGCAAAAGCACGCCGTAGCTTAAATATCTCTTGTTTTCTTTGAGCATTTCCAGCATAAGTCCGTACCCGTCGCGCAAGTGGATGATTATCGGCAGCTTAACGGAATACGCAAGCTCTACTTGCTCCAAAAACACTTTCGCCTGTACGTCGCGCGGGCTTAAATCGTAATGAAAATCCAGTCCTATTTCCCCTATCGCAACGCATTTTTCCCGCTTTGACAATTCGATAAACTTGTCGTAGAGCGCGGGCGTTGCGTATTTCGAATCGTGCGGATGCAAGCCGACGGCTGCGTAAAACTTGTCGTAAGTTTCGCTTAGAATAATCGCCCTTTCGCTGCTTTCTTCGTCGTAACCTACGTTTATTACGCTTTCTATGCCGTTATCGCCCAACCCGTCGTGGATTTCCTTGGCACGCGGATACAGCCGCTCGTCGTTTAGGTGTGCGTGAGTGTCTATTATCATTGATACCGACCGAATTTAGGAAATAGACGCACCTGCTCCCAGCGGCTTACCGGTTTCAACGGTAGCGAGTTCGCCTTGCGCGTTCTCGCCGAACAGTATCATTCCTTCGCTCAAAACGCCGCCTAAGGTCGCGGGCTTTAAGTTGGCGACGACGACGACCTCTTTGCCTATCATTTCTTCGGGCGTAAAGTACTTTGCAACGCCGCTTACTATGCTCCTTACGCGGTCGCCGGTGTCAACGGAAAAATGCAACAGTTTTTTGCTCTTTTCCACTTTTTCCGCAGCGATAATTTTGCCCACTTTCAGTTCGATTTTAGCAAAATCGTCGATAGTTATTTCGGGCTTCGCAGCCGTTTTTTCCTCTACGGAATTTTGCGTTTCCTGCTTTTTTTCGTCCATTTTCTCTTTCTCCTTTTTATCGGCTTTTTCAAGCTCTTCGGCTAATTTCTCCATAGCCGCCGTTTCCTTGTTTATGTCTATTCTCGCAAACAACGGCGCGCCCTTGACGACCTTTTCGCCGCCCTTAAAGCCGCCGTAAGAGACGTTGCCCGCAAATTCCGTTATCTCCGCCGCGCCTATATCGGACAATATCCTTTTGGCTGTATCGGGTAAAAACGCGCTTAAGACTACACCGATTACTCTCAACGCTTCCGCGAGGTGGTACATTACGTTTGCAAGCTTTGACTTCTTCGTTGCGTCCTTGGCAAGCAACCACGGCGCGGTTTCGTCGATATATTTATTGGCGCAGTCCGCCACCGCGAAAATTTCCTCCAACGCTTCGGGTACGAGGAGTTTGTCCATATTCGCCTTAACTTTTGCGTAAAGCGAATTGATTTTTTCTTCGAGCTTCGCGTCAAATTCCGTAACTTCGCCGCCCAACGGCAAACTTGCGCCGAAATTTTGTTTTATCATGGCTGTGGTTCTCGACAGCAGGTTGCCGAGCGTATTGCATAAATCGGCGTTTATGCGTGACAAGAACGCGTAGTTTGTAAAGCTGCCGTCCGAGCCGAAAGGCACTTCCCTAAGGAGATAATATCTCAAGGCGTCCACGCCGTATCTGTCGCACAGAATAAACGGGTCGACGATGTTGCCTTTTGATTTGCTTATCTTGTCGTTTCCGAACATGAGCCATCCGTGTCCGTAGACCTTTTTCGGCAAAGGTATATCGAGCGCCATCAAAAGCGCGGGCCAGATTATACTGTGGAAACGAATTATTTCCTTGCCCATCATGTGAAGCTCCGCCGGCCAGAACTTTTCGAACAGGGTCGTATCCTCGCTTGCGTACCCTAACGCGGTGATATAGTTGGTAAGCGCGTCGATCCAAACGTAAACGACGTGTTCGGGGTCGAACGGTACGGGGATACCCCATTTGAACGAGGTCCTGCTGACCGCCAGATCCTGAAGTCCCGGCTTTAA
>CAYVEU010000024.1:0-17380 GCA_964450015.1 uncultured Christensenella sp.
TTATTTCCGTTTCAGTCGGACTCACAAGGAAGAAAGACAGTCCGTCTTTCTTGACGCAAGCAAAAAAATTTACTTATTTCTTTATCGACGTTTCAGGGGCTCTCGCACCCTGACCCCACAAGGGCAAAAAGCAAAAAGCGTGGTTTCCGCTTTTTGTTAAGCTTGTCACGCTTCGCTTCCGACCAATCGTGAAACGGAATTTTACTCGCAGTCGCTAACGCTTTATGCGGATAAAATTTATTTCCGTTTCAGTCGGACTCACAAGGAAGAAAGACAGTCCGTCTTTCTTGACGCAAGCAAAAAAATTTACTTATTTCTTTATCGACGTTTCAGGGGCTCTCGCACCCTGACCCCACAAGGGCAAAAAGCAAAAAGCGTGGTTTCCGCTTTTTGTTAAGCTTGTCACGCTTCGCTTCCGACCAATCGTGAAGCGGAATTTCACGCAAAAAATTCAGTTGTGCTCCTCGTAAAATCTATAATCCGCTTTCCCTATCGCCGACGTCTTTATATCCGTCGCAAATTCCACGATTTTCGGCACGGCGTACGGAGTTAATTCGGTCTTGATAAACTCCTTTAATCCGTCGCAAAACCTGCCGTCTTTGCGGTCGCTTACGACGATAATTTTCAGGGCGGGCTTCCCTTCGTAGGTTATTCTGGCAACGCACGCCTTTTTGACGCCCTTATACCTTAACGCCGTGTCCTCTACCTCGGCCGGAAACACGTTTACTCCGCTGATTTTCGCTATCCTTTTTATGCGTTCTTTATAGAATAAACAACCGTTCTCGTCCAAATAGCCTATGTCGCCGCTCGGTATCCATTTTTCTCCGTCGATGGAAACCGCCGTGGTTTTCCCGTCCGAATACCCGTCCATTGCCGACGGTGACGAGATATAAATTTCCCCTTCTTCATAAGGTCCGCACTCGCGCCCGTCGTTTACGATTTTCAATTTGACGTTCTTTATTCCCTGTCCCAAAGACCCGTTGTCGGGGGCGAAGACGTTAATAGTCGCCACGCTTGCGACTTCGCTCATACCGTACCCTTCCATAATCGGCGTTAAACAGCCGTATTCTTTAAGTCGGTTTTCGAAATTCGTTTTCAGTTCGGCAGGGAGCTTATCTCCGCCGCAAAAAATAAGTTTTATATTCTTTAAAAACTCGCCTTTAAAACCTTTATCTTCGTATAGATGTCTAAACATTCCGGGCACTCCGGGAATTACGTTTATCGGTTCTTTTTGCATAAGTTTAACCGTCTTTTTAGGATTGAAAAGCGGTATCATTACGCTTCTGCCCTTATGCATGGCAAGATGCACGCATATCCCCAGTCCGAAGCCGTGGAACAGCGGCAAAACCATTAATATACTTATATCGTCTTTCACTTCGCATAGGTGTTTTACCGTATCGAAACAGTTTTGCGCAAGCTCGTTAAACGCGTACGAACTTAAAACGACCGTCTTCGGCGCGCCGGTCGTTCCGCTCGAATGCAGATAAACCGCCGCGTCGCGCCCGTCCGCAACGTATTCTTGTGCGCCGCTATACTTTAACAGCTCTTTCCAGCTTGTGCGGTTATTCCCCCGACAAACGGGCTCAATCAAACGGAAAAGCTTTTTAACGCCCTTAAAATAATCGCTCATTCGGCAATAAATAAAAGCAACGCCTTGAATTTTAGTGTGCGACTTCAAAAAGCGGTCAAAGATAAACACGGCTTTCGTTGCCGTTCTTTCTATAATCTCTTTCAGCGCTTCCGTTCCTGTTTTCGGGTGAATGACGTTGGCTATCGCGCCTATCTTATTGACGGCGTAAAGCGCTATCGCCGCCTGCGGAATATTCGGAAGGCATATTCCCACGCTGTCGCCCTTTTCTATGCCGATTTTTTGCAAAAAAGCCGCCGCCGCGTCGACGTTTGCAAGAAATTCTTTCGCGCGTATCCTATTCCCGTAATAATAAATTTTTTCCTGCGTATCCCGAGTTATCGACTCGCGCATAAACGCATACATTGACGTTTCCGTCTTCATCGGTACCCTTCCCGTAATTATTCTCTAACCGTTTCCGCCTTTTATTCTTCCGTGAACGGCCCCTCTTCCGCCGTTTGCTCATCCGAAGCGGGCGTTTCCTCTTTTTCCGCAACCGTTTCCGCCGAATCGGCGTCCGCGTTTTCTTCTTTCGCCGCTTCGGCTGCCGCTACTGCCTTTAACGTTTCCGCGCCGACGAAATTGTATTTTATCCAAAACTTTTTCAGAACGAATTTCAGGATAAAGACGCTCAACACCGCAATCGTGCCGCCTATCAAAACGTCGCTTAAATAATGCGCCCTGTTGACTATCCTCGAAACCGCGACTATAACGGTATACACCGAGGGAACGGCGTAGAACCAAACGCCGTACTTTTTCATTTTTTCAAAAATTTCGGGAATCAGTATCACCGCAAAACTCACCCCCGCCGCCGCGGTATGTCCGCTGGGGAACGAACGGTACGCGCCGCTTAATTCCTTTCCGCCCAAAGTATCCGGATATAAAACGTTCTCGTCGTGCTTGCCGAGCGTAGGTTTATACCAAGGCGTATACCCGGTGGTATCCCCTCCCGTTATGTTGCCAGCCTGCAAATTGCGGAAACGCTGTCTGGACCAGATATATTTTAAAACGGTAACTATCCCTTGACTTACGGCTATCGCAATAAGCAGTAATACGGCGAAAATGACGAGCTTGTTCATTATCTCCTTATCGACTCTATTCGTCGCAAGGACGGAAAGCAAAGTCATTGCCAGTCCGAAAACGCCCGTATAGAGCCATTTCCACTTCAATTCCACTACGATTTCGTCCATAAGGTAACGGGCGAAGAAGTAAAACCCGACGAGAATGCAAACGAACAAAAGAGGTTTAAGCCATTTATAGAACTTGTTTTCCTTTACGAGCGCTTGATACAAAATAAGCGCGCCTACGGGCAGTCCCAGCCACGCCGGCGTTTCGCCTAAAATATTGAAAAACTGACCGAAAACGCTGTTAGCATTTCCGATTGCTTTGCTTATCTCCAAGTCGAAAAAGGTCGCGATAATCAAAAGTCCCGCAAAAGCCAAAGCGCAGGCGGATACGGCAATAACATTTTTCTTCGTCATTTAATTTACACCTCGAAACTTTCTTTATTTATTTTAACATATAACGGGCTTCCTTGCAAGGCGACAAAAAAAGATAGGAACGACTCGCAGTATATTTATATTCTTTACGTAAAAAAACAAGCTCGTTGCGAAAAATAACGATTTGAAAACGGTTTTTATGCGCTTATTCCCACCGAAAACTTGCTGCATTTCACCTTTTTCTTAACTTTCTTCACAAAATTCATCTTTAATGTTTCCCAAATGCGAAGCGTTTCCCCACTTCAAAACGTATGCGCAATCTCCATCGACAAAATCATTTATTGACTTTATTCCCCTTTCCGTTAAAATGCTTACCGTTGCGTTGGATTGTAATATAACGTCTATATTATCTTCGTCTACTTTAAATTTCAGCTTTACAAACGGTCTGATTTCTTTCTTAATACGAGCAATGGGCAACCGCTTATACGTATCCGCTCCTACACGAACCAATACTTTGTCTCCCGGCAACAATTCGTCTATATATCTGGTTTCGGTTTCGCTAATCATTATGTATTGATGAAGAGCCCCGACGTTGAAGCGAAATGTTCTTGCCCGATAGTTCTCGGATTCGTGATTTTCACATGCAACGGGTACGAACCCGCTAAACGTATTGCCGACAAACACGCAATCCTCTCGTCCGAAATTCTCCATAAAATCCAGGAGCACACGCTTCCCTTCATAAAACTCTTCTTTCCCAACAAAATTTGCCGATACGAGTTTTTCCATATTACTACTCCTTAACAAATAAAACAACCCCGTCGCCTAACGCATTGACAGGCTCGTTTATAACTATTTTAAAACCGATTTTTATCCCTATATCGGCAAGCCACGAACGTTTTACTAGATACTCGTCGCGTCTTTTTGCGACAAGCTTGCCGGCAAAAAATTCGTTTTCCCTACTGTATGCCGCTACTTGACGAGTCAAAGCCAAATCGTTATCTCCAAACGAAGTCAAAGCTTTCCAAAACGTCGAGGCTGCTCCTTCATCTTTACGAACTTCCCAAAGCTTAATAATTTCCTCGCTATCGAACAAATCGGCCGCCGTTTCCGGAATGAACGTTTCCGCAACGCACAAATAAGACTTCTTTTTCATATGCGCGAACGCGTCTTGCAAAAACGTTATCTTCTTTTCGAGCGGATCCAAAATATGATGATAAGAATAAAGCATATAAATCAAATCAGCGTCTAATTCCGCTTTTACGGCTTCGCACATATCGGCGGTTGCAAAATCGACGTTTGAAATTTTTTTGCCCTTTGCTTCTTTTACGGCGATATCCGTAACGTCGCTACGCATATCCAATCCGACAAACTTTACGTTTTTGAATAAATTTGCCATCTTAATCGTAGTTGCACCTGTCGCCGAGCCCAATTCCAATACTTTTGACGGCTTAATAATGCCAATAATTTTCCCCACGGCGTCTTGCAATGCCAAATAATACGAAGTTTGCCCCAAATATTTTTCAAAAGTTTCTTTGTTATTAAAATAGCTGGGCGTCTTGGTGAAATCAGACATAGTTAAAAGTCCTCCTCATCGTCATTGTCTATTTTTTGGGGAGCCGCTTGCTTATAAAGAATCCTGTATGCAGCCGAATCGGCAGCGTCCTCGATTTCGTAATACACCCCTGAAAAACCCTTCCCGTGGATTGGCTTTAATTCGGGATCGTCATCCGCCCTATAAATATTGGGCGCAATCTTTAATTGTTTCATGCGCTCGAAGTTATTATTTATTCCATGCAACTCAAAATCATAAATAACCGAATCTTTCAGTACGCCGAAAATCAACTTCCCTGTCCCCTTTTTATATCTTGTCAAGGAGATGCTTTGACTCAATTCTCCTTTATAATAAGAATTTACTTCATTCGGCCAATCCAATCGATAATATATTCTAGCCGTCTCGCCCGGATTTAAAGGTTTTGCAAAATGTAACTTGAAAACTTGAACAAAATTGGGCTGTATGTCTATTAAGCTATCAATAACGATTCTCTCGCTGCTATCGGGAAATATTTGTTTGGCTCGAACTCGCATATCTTTAAAATATACCTTATTTTCGCCACACTCTTTATGAATAATATAATACGTAGAACTATCCGATACGTTTTTAACGGTAAGCCAACGAAAAGACGAGTATTGCCCCGAATCCTCCAACACGTCTATACGCTTCAAGTATTCATAAAAATGACTATCGTCAAAATACTCGTCATTCTTAATCGATAGCCCGAATGAAAGCCTTATATCCTGAGTTTTTGCAATAAGTTCTTGACGATTACGTTCTTTTAGTGCTTGTAAATACGTATTATTAATAGTATTGGGGTCTATATCTTCATGTAAAAGCAAATATTTCACTTCTTCTATCAATAAAGAATAAAAGTCTTGGGGGTTAGGTAGCGCTTCTATCCAGTGTTTACGATTTAAATAATATTTATAACTATCATTGTATTCAACTTCATCGATTTTAAAAGGTAAGATGATTTTTGAATGATTTACGGCTATTTCGATTTCATTCATTATTTGTTCCGAATCATTTATGGATGCGGAAGCAATCAGCAAAACAATTTTACAATTCTTTATTGCACGGACTATTTCTTCGGCATAAGGCATTCCGCCTATAACGTTTCTGGGCGCAATCCAACACGTTATCATATTCTTTTCCAAAACTTTGCAAATATCTACTGCTCGTGCCTGTTCTTTTGAAGAATGTGAAATAAAAACTTCTTTCATGCGTAAAACTTCCCTCATCATTATTTGTTTATATAAATATACCATAAATTAAATTAAAAATCAATTATTTCAATATTCGCCTTGCAAGGCGCTGAGATAAAATTAAAACGTATTGAAATTCGACGGCGTTTATGGTACAATAATCAATGGTAACACATATTATTAATAAATATGAAATCCGCGGAGGAGCCATGGCGAGAACGGCAGAAGTAGAATTTAACGAAGCATACACCGAAGTTATCAAACAGCTCGATTTGGCGGGCATCACGCCGCTTATAAAAATCGACAATTTAAAAGACGCTCTGCCTTTGATGGGGGCTTTGACGGCGGCTGGTATAAACACTGTGGAAATCACTTTCCGCACGTCGGCGGCAAAAGACGTCATTAAGTTGATACGCAATAAATGTAAAAACATACTTGTCGGCGCAGGCACGGTCATCTCCATCGAACAAGTCAACGAAGCGTGTCTTGCGGGCGCGCAATATATCGTCACCCCGTCGTTTAACGAAAAAGTCGTCGACCGCTGTATAGAACTCGGCATCCCCGTCTTCCCCGGTTGCAGCAACCCCAGCGACATCGAAAAAGCGTACGAACGCGGTCTTCGCGTTGTGAAATTCTTCCCTGCCGAGCTTTTGGGCGGCGTAGCAATGCTGAAAGCCCTAAGCGGACCGTATCCTTTTATGCGCTTTATCCCGACGGGCGGCATACGCGCGGAAAATCTTAATTCTTATCTTGGTTTTAACAAAGTCCTTTGCTGCGGCGGGACTTATATCGTGGACGAAACGCTCTTAAAACAGCACCAATTTCAGGAAATCACCCGAATTGCTCGCGAAAGCGTAAATAAAATGCTCGACATAAAACTCGACCACATCGCTATAAATACCGACTATACGACGGGAACGGAACTTCTTAAAACGTTCTCGAAACTCTCGGGCGACGTCTATCAACCCAACGAAGACAAGGTTTGCGGCATAGAAGTCGTACGGGAAAATCATAACGGCAATATAGGACACATTGCTTTTAGCTCGCCTAATTTGGAACGTTGCATCTATTACCTCGCCCAACGCGGTTTTTCGGTGGATAACGACACTATCGTAAAAGAAAACGGTCGCATTGCTAAATTGCACTTAGCGGGCAACAACGCGGGCTTTACCATTCAGCTTATCAAAAAATAACCGTTACGACGGATTGAAATCAAAGTATTCGTGATATTTCAATTGCGCTATAAGCCCGTCGTTTATATGCAAATACTTGCAAACGTCGATAAAATAATCGTCTGTCATACTGGCTATAAAGTCCATAGTCATATCGTATGGCGTCGCCTTTAAATATCTCGTTTGAACGTCCCTGTAACAGGAATCGAACAAGCTGTTGTTTATATGGTGGGCAAAAATCGGCGAATCGAATTTTCTCGCCTTTATATCCGCAACGCATTTATCGAACAAGCCTCGCATAAGCGGTTTTATTATCGTTTCGTACGGCTCGCTCAATTCGGAATTGTTGTAGATTATCTCGTAATTTTCCTTAATCAAGTCCTTTAAATCGTTGAAAACCTCTTCGTCCATATTAAGCGAGGGCGAATTTATGCTGTTTTTCACGACGTTTATTACCAAATTCGAGATTATATCGCTGTTATGACTGCCCAAAAGCCTTTCGGTCTTAAAATTTTTGTCGGTCGTAAGTTTTGCCCTTTTCAAATCCTGCCTGTCCTTGCCCGCGTAAGCTATCATATCGCTTATTCTTACCACGCAGCCTTCCAAAGTGTTCGGGCGCAACCGCTTGTGAAAGTCGTTTTCCAAATAGCAGTTTTCCATTATTTTATCGAACTCCTCGAACGTTTCCAGCTTCGACGGAGTATATTCCTTGCACACCTTTTCGCCGTTGTGCGCGATTATTCCGCTAAGCGTTTGCAACGTAACGTTTGCGTCCAAAATATTGCGGAAAATACGCGCACTGTGCACGTTATGGTTAAAATACCTCCTGACTCCCGTCACTCTTTGCGCCTCGTCGCCGTAACATTCGCTCAAATACGCCTCGCCCTTATGCCCGAACGGCGTATGCCCTATGTCGTGACCTAAGGCTATCGCCTCTATCAAATCCAAATTGAGTTTCAACGCCCGCCCTATCGTCCTCGCTATCTTAGACACAAACTGAACGTGCAACGCCCGCCTCGTCAAATCGTCGTTCTTATAAAAGGAAAAAACCTGCGTTTTGTCCGTGTACCTGTTATAAAAAGGACTGTGCATGATATAATCCGCGTCGTACGAGTACGCGGGACGAATAATACTGTGATTGGGCTCTTTTCTTCGAATAACGCAGGAATTTTTACAAGCGTATTCCGACAAATTCCCGTCGTATGCGGAATTAATATCTTCCAGATACTTCTTTTCACCTTCGCTGAACTTAAAATAATTCTTCATTCGATAACTCCGTAAATTAACTTTCCGATTGCAAACCGTACTGCGTATTCGGTGACGTGTTTATTAAATATTACCATAAATAACTTGAAAGTTCAAGTTCGTATCCGCTTTAATAACTCCGTCCGCACACTTTTTATCCAAACCGCATATAATATGCTATGCTTTATATCGATTCATTGAAACGCGTTCATTTTATAGGTATCGGCGGGATAAGCATGTCCTCTCTCGCATTGTTCTTGCTTGAAAAAGGCGTTGCCGTTTCGGGCTCCGACCGTGAGTATTCCGATAAAACCGCCCTGCTTTCGGAAAAAGGATGCGACGTTTGGATAGGCGTTTGCCCCGAAAAAATAGGCGTTCCAGACTTGACCGTATACACGGGCGCGGTAACCGACGACAATGCCGAACTCGTCTATTGCAAAGAAAATTCCATTCCGTATATGGAACGGCGCGCGTTTTTGGGAAAATTAAGCGAAGATTTCGCTTACACCGTAGCCGTCGCGGGTACGCACGGAAAAACGACCGTTACCGCAATGCTCACCGCAATCTTCGACGAAGCAAAAGAAAAATTTTACGCGCATATCGGCGGCGACAGCATACAATTCGGGAATTGTCTTTACACGGGCGACAGATATTTTATAACCGAAGCGTGCGAATACCGCAAAAGCCTGTTATCTCTTTCCCCGAATATCGGCATTGTGTTAAACGCCGAATCCGACCACCCCGACACCTACAAAAATTTGTCGGAACTTTACGATACTTTCGATTCGTTTTTGGAAAACTCCGCCCGAAAAGGGTTCGCTTTGACTTGCGGCGACACCGACTACTTCAAGCTTCGGCAAGCGCACGGAGATACGGTAAGCTTCGGTTTCGATAAGCGCAACCGTTTTACGGCAACAGACGTCTATGAGCACAAAAAAGGCTTTTACGGTTTCCGTATTTGCGAATACGGGCAGCCGTTGTGCGATATTAAATTGTCGATTGCGGGCAAGCACAACGTAATCAACGCATTGGGCGCGTTTTGCGCGGCGTACCTTACGAGAATGGACGTAAACGTTATCGCTAGCTCTCTCGGTAAATTTTGCGGCGTAAAAAGGCGGTTCGAAAAAATATCGATGTTCATGGGCGCGGTCGTGTATTCGGACTACGCGCATCACCCCGCCGAGATACGCGCCACGCTAAATCTTGCCAAGAGCATATTGAAAGAAAACAAAAAGCTTTACGTCGTCTTCCAACCGCACACTTACAGTCGCACGGCAATGCTGTATAACGATTTTGTAAAATGCTTTACCGACAGTGATTTTCTCATAATTTGCAAGGAATACCCCGCGAGAGAAACGCCCGATTGCGGCGTAGACGCCTATACGCTTTACCGCGGCATAGATAAAGAGGAAAAAGCGTATTGCGACAACTATATCGACGCCGCCGCGCTGCTCATAAAAAAAATATCCCCCGACGATATAATTTGCATTATCGGCGCGGGAGATATAGTAAATCTATGCTCTATGCTTCGGATCGGAGCGGACAAAATTGAGTGAGAACGTAAAGCGCTCGATGGCGTACGCTCCGTATACGCTTACTACAAAGAAATAAGCGTAGAGAAGTACAAATCGGGATTTTGGGCAATATCTCTCAATACGACTTCCGCGTCCTCGACGGGAGTTTTACACTCGATAAAACCGTCCAAATTCAAAATATTTTGCGCCAAAATGTTTATTGCGGAGTTAAACTCGGTGGCGCCGTTGGATACGCCCCTGACTTTAAGCTGATTACGGCTGATTGCGCTCACGTCCGCGTCAAAAGTCTTTATCGCGTTATGTTCGCAAATAAGCGTACAGTCGCCGCCGTTTCTAGACAGTGAAAACAGATACGCTCCGGTCATGCGTCCGGACGCTTCGACTATGGTATGCTCGCTCATTCTGCCGCCCGTTATCTCTTTTATCCTGTCGTACGGCACTTCTTTCGTCGCGTCTATCGTGTAATAAATGCCCTTTTGGTTTGCCTTTTCCAAATGCGCGGGCATAGTGTCTATCATTATCGGAATAAGCTGAAAATACAGGGACAGCTGCGCTATAATATTGCTTATGACTCCTCCGCCTACTATTACTACGTAATCGCCCTTTTCCACGCCGAAACTGTTTATAGCCGCCATGGCAATGGCAATTTTTTCGGTAAAAATCGCTTCTTCCTCGCCCACTTCGTCGGGGAACGGCACGAATTCGCCGATATTCAAAAATACGAAATCCTGCAAAAATCCCTCGCTGTCAATGCCTTTCGTATGCACCGAACCCGCCATATCCAATCTATACGACGGCTCGATTGTATACGGGTTTAGGATAACTTTCGTACCGCGCTTTAAGCCGTACTCGGGGCGGTCGTCGCTGATAACGCCTATTGCCATATGCCCGAAAGTGAACGGATATTTTATATTCTTACTGCCGGTATAAATGTTGATATCCGATTCCGTCGGCATAACGTGAGTGACCTTTATTTTGATTTTGTCGGTTTCCTCGGGCTCTACGTTATCTACTATTAAAAACGAACTTCCATTAGCTGAATATTTTTTCATAGCTTATCATATCTCTCCTTTTATCTGGCAAATGCCGTTTCGTGTGCTTCCGCCCACGCAGGCAACTCGGGGACGAGCAAATCCTCGCAATGCGCGAAGCTGTTTTCTCCGAGAGTTAGTTTTTCTATCGTTTTGGCAAATTCCACTTTTACCAACCCCGAACGCTCGAACGCGTTCTTGTCAATAAGCAGTTCTTTGCCGTAAAATTTTATTTCCGTCAGCTTTTTGGCGTTGGAAAATGCGTATTCGCCGATATAGCCGAGCTTCCCGAACTCCGAATAAACCAACGTGCTCAGTTCCTCCGCGCCGCAAAACGCTCCGCTCTCTATCCTCTCCAAACTGTCGGGCAATTCCATCTCCGTAAGACGATTGCAGCCGTAAAACGCGTTGCTGTTTATGGTTTTCAAACCGCTTCCGTTTTCGAACGCGACCCTCTCTACCGAACTTGCGCGAAACGCGTCGCTGCCGATAACTTCTACCGTCGCGGGGATTATAACTTCCTTTACGGTCTTATTGCCGCCGAACACGCTCCTGCCTATCTCGGAGACAGCGTATTCCACTCCCTCTTTATAGATATATGCGGGGACGTACAATACTGCGCCGCTAAACGTCGCTTTCGTCAGCGTTGCGGTATTGCTTTCGGCGTTAAACGTGTACTCTCCGTTTATTTCGGACGGATTTACGTAGATTTTTCCTTCGCCTTGCGCCTTGACTTCGGCGCTTACGTCCTTATAGCCTTGCGCCGTAACGAATATCTTCACGTTATTTTCGCCTACTTCGTCAAGAAGCTTTTTGACTATTTTGTTCGTCGCTTCGCCTTCGACAAACACGTTTACGAAAACGAGCGCGTTGCAATTGTCGAAAATACCGTCGGCTGCTTCCGTCGCCTTGGCGGGTATTATAACGGACCTTATGCCGCCGGCGTCGCCCGTATAATCCTCTATGCGTTTATCCAAAACGGTGATACTTTGCAATCCTACGCAACCGTCGAACGCACCCTCGCCTATCGTCTCTACCGACTCCGCATTGAAGCCTCTCAATTTAACGCATCCGGCAAACGCTCTCTCGCCTATCGCGGTAAGGTCGGAAAAGCTTACGTTGGTAAACTCCAACGCGCCGCAACCGTCGAACGCGCCGTCGCCTATCGTCTTAACCGTCGCGGGGATGGTTATCTCCGTCAAACTTCCGTTGCGCCTAAACGCGTTTTCACCGAGCCTTATTACGCTTTCGGGGATATTTGCGCTTATGAGATTTTCACAGCCGTCGAATACTCCTATAAAATCCTCGCCGCTCACGCCCTTGGGGAAGAACACGGTACGCAGCGCTATATCGCCGCAGAAAAGGTACGGCTCTACTTTTTCGAGTTTCGAGTCTATTTCGAAACTGAAATTGCTCAAACTCACGCAATCCGCAAACGCATACTCTCCTATCACCCTAACCGTAGCGGGGATTGCCACGCTCATCAGCGACGAACAGCCTCTAAACGCGTTTTTGCCTATCGTTTCGGTCCCGACCAGTTCCAACTTTTGTACGCTTTCCGTATTTTCGAACTGCCCGTCCGCAATTTCTGCGCCGTACGCGTTAATTCTTATCAAAGTCAACGGCGCGCTTCCGTCGAACAAATCTACGAGTTTAATCGGCGCGTTTAACGTAAGTTGCGTAACGGGATTGCCGGTGAACGCGCCTTTCAATACGCAATTCTCGCCGTCGTAAATCTTTAATCCTTGCGGCAACGCAACCGTAGCTATTCCGCAATTTGCAAACGCGTACTCGCCTATTTCTTTCAAGCCGCTCCTGAATACCGCTCCGCCTATACCGGAACATTCGGCAAACGCTTCTTTTCCTATATATACGAGCCTTGCGGGGGTCGTCAGATTATACCCTCTGAACCCGCGCGCCGCGTAAAACGCCCGTTCGGATATAGTCAACGGATTCTCGCCGTCTTCGAAGCGCAATCTCCCGAGTGCGGTATTTTCAAACGCGCTCTTGCCTATCATAGTAACGCTTGCGGGTACGGTAAATTCCTGCAATTCGGTATTCGCAAACGCGTTGGGATAGATGATTTCCAATTTGCTGTTTGCGGCGATAATAACGCTTTCCAATACGCTTCCTACGAACGTCCCGACGTATTCCTCGTCTTCCTCGCCGTCCGTCGTAACTTTAACGCCAAGCCCTTTTAACGACGACGGCAAATTTACCGTTTTCAAACCGAGCGTATTCGCAAACGCGCCGTCAAATACGGCGGTTATGCCCTCGCCGATTACGACTTCCTCTATCGAAACGAGATCCGCGTACGCGCCGCTTTCGACGTTACATTCGTCTTTGTCGGCCGCTACGTCTTTGATTATCGTCAATTCTTTAAAACTATTTGCAACGTAATACGTTTCTTCGCCCCTGACTACTTGATAACAGCCTTCATTTTGCTCAGTCCCGAACAACTTTTCCACGCGTTTGGACGCGCCGAGCGTTATCGCCTCTACGCTTACGCTTCCGCTCAAAACTCCGTCGCCGAAGTTTGCGCATGCGGAATTGAAAATTATTTCGGTTAAACCGCTCATCTCGGCGAAAGCAAAAGCCCCGACCGTTTCTATTTGACTTCCCAGTTCTATCGACGAAAGCCGCGAATTGCCGAAAAACGCATACGGCGCAATCGTGTAAACGTCGGCAAAATCGCGAGGTACGAGTTTATTCAGTCTGGTTTTAGCCAAATACTCTTCGGATATACCTACGGCAATTCTCCCCACGTTCGCCACGCCCTGAACTCCGCTTAGCCATTTTGTACCGGTAAACGCGTATTCGCCTATATACGACAGCGCGCTGTTCGCGCCCACTCCGACTTCGGAAAGCGAGCTTACTCCGTAAAACGCATATCCGCCTATTTTTTGCAAGGAAGCGGGCAATTCAAGCGAGAACAAATCGTCGCGCGTTTCGAACGCGCGTTCTTCTATTTCCGTAAGAGTCGATGGCAAAACTACCGTAAACTTCCCGTCCGTAACTCTATCCGTCCTAAACGAGCCCGAACTTATCACTTTGACGCCGCTTTCAAACACCACTTCTTTGACGGAATAGCAGTTATAAAAAGCGCCGGACGCCAATTTGCCCGCGGCAAGCTGTTTATCCGCGTCGCCGTCTCCCGCCGTGACCGTTACCGTACGCAACATAGTCGGCACCGCGTAAGTAACGCCGTCTGCCGTCACGCCGTAGAAGCCCTCCTCGACGTCGTGCCCGAAAAGCGTATAGAGCGCAACGTCGCAAGGAATTGTAACCGCAGTCAAGCCGTGGCAGCCCTCGAACGCGCCGGAAGCTATATCGACGAGAGAACCGACGGTAAATCGGGTCAGTCTTACGCAATCGCCGAACGCCCTATTCCCCACGCTATCCAGTTGCGTAAGCAACGAAAAATCGAACGTAGCGCTACCGTCGCCGTCAAATGCCGAAGCGCCTATTTTTGCTAATGCGGCAGGCAAAACAAACTGTTTGACCGCCGTATTTTTTGCAAAAGCGCAGTCGCCTATCTCTTTAACCGAACTAGTAGACAAGCCGTCGTAAGCTTGCATAAAAGTGCAACTGTAAAACGCTCTTTCGCCTATAAATTCGGTAAACGGGGACATCTCGAAACTGCTCAAACTCACGCAATTTTCAAACGCGCTTTTCTCTATCCTTTCCAAATAATTTCCGTCGGAAAACCCTATGTTTTTCAACAGACGGCAATTTTCAAACGCGCCGTTTTGGATAACCGCCACCGTGGACGGTAAAATTATTTCCTCTATCTCGGACGCGGCAAACGCGCCGCTTGCGACGCCGGTAACCGTGACTTTTTTGCCGCCGTCATCGTATTCGAACGGCACTCTGAGCGTCTTTTTATTGCCCTCGTAGCCGGTAACCGTGCCGTTTTCGAAGCTAAACCCGTCGTCGCCGCCGTTTTCCAGCCAGCGCGCGTACAGCGTCAAATTGTTTGCAAACGCTTCGTCGAAATCACATTTTACGCGGTAATTTTCGTCCGCGTACCAGCCCATAAACGTGTATCCGTCTTTGACCCCTGCCGACGGCGCGGAAATTTTACCGTTCGTTTCCAATTCCACCGTCTCTGCGTCGCAACCGCCCTCTAAGCCGAGCGTGACGAAATAATGAGCTTCCACCGTAATATCGTCTTGAATTTTCGAAAAATCGACGTCTTTAAATCCTTTGCCGTCCTTAATTACCCATTTCGAAGACAAGTCGCGCCCCGAAATATCGGGAATTTGCGGAATATCGCCGAGGCTGCCGCCTACGGGCACGAACCTTCTCGTCATCTCGACGCCGTCTATCGTAAATATTACGGTCGCGTCCACCGCCGTATATTCCGCAGTAACCGTTATACTGCTGTTTATATTAGAAAAATCCGTGATGTTCCAACGCCCTACGTAACCTACTTTTTGCGGTACGGCGGGAATATCCGTTAAAACGGAATCCTTTCTGAGAGTCTTTTCGGAGTATACCGCTCCGTCTACTACGAACGAAATATTATAATACGCGGGACTGTAAATCGCAAAAACGCGCAAATTCTCGTTGATCTCGTCAAAATCAGTCACACTCCAAACGCCTGCGAAGCCCTCTTTTGCTGGAACGTCCGGTATAACGTCCAACATCTCGCCCTTATCTACCGTGTATTCCGCCAATACGGAATCCCCGACGTAGAATTTAACGGTACATATATTGGTATTACAAGCGGCAAAAGTCAGTACGCACAGTGCCGACAGTATAATTAGTATTAAAGGTAAAGCCCTTTTCAACTTCATAACGATTGCAAAACGCCCCTATTATTTATTAATAAAATATATTATACTATATCTATACGCATATTGCAAGAGTTATTTTACGAAGGGACATATTGCGATTCTTTGCGCCCCGATATTTCTTTCCATAATTTAACATTATTTTAACCTTATCGTGCTTTAATAAAAACAAAGACTGAAAAACAGGACGAAAAAATGGACAGGACAAGCAAAAATTTATCTAAAAAGCTGTTTCGCCAAGTTTCGAAAATAAACGAACTGGACGAAGCCGAACAAGACAAATTACTGTTACAAACCGAGAGTTTGGAAACTCTTATGACTATGTATCGTTGCGCCATCACCAAACTGCGTGCGCGTATAGACGTCGTAACGGCGGAATTTGAGATAAACAGCAACCGCAACCCCGTGGAATACGTCGAATCCCGAATTAAAAAACCCGCGCACATCATAGAAAAACTACAACGTAAAGGGGTCGCTTTAAGTTTGGATTCCATTATTTACAATCTGAACGACGTCGCGGGCATTCGCTTGATTTGCTCCTTTGTCGACGACATCTACGAAGTTGCCGAAATGCTCCTAAAAGATACTACTTTTACGCTCGTCGAAACGGTCGACTATATAAAAAATCCCAAGCCGAACGGTTACCGCAGCCTTCACCTGGTCGTAGAAGTCCCCATAGTATTCTCCAATGCGGTGCAAAAAATGCGCGTCGAAGTACAAATACGAACGATAGCCATGGATTTTTGGGCGTCGCTCGAACATCAGATATACTACAAAAAGTCGCATTCAATCAACGGAGAGGAAATCGTCAAAGAATTAAAAGAATGTGCCGACACAATTTACTCGACCGACCTGAAAATGCAGGAAATTCGTAAAAAATTAAACTCACAACAGCCCGAGTGCTAAACGTATATTTCATTTTGTTCCCCTTTTTACTGAAAACGCCGACGATAAGGTCGGCGTTTTCAGTATATTGCGCCGATTCGTACCATACATTTAAAGTATGAACTTCGTCTTTACGGGCTTTCTCATAATCAGCGCGATAGCCTTGCTTTTTTACAATCCCGACCTCATAATGTCCGCCCTTTTAAAAGGCGGCGCGAGCGGACTGGAATTTGCTTTAAAGCTTTTTGCCGTCTACGCGGTATGGCTCTCGATACTGAATATATGGTCGAAAATGAATTTCGACAAGTTTTTAGGCTCGAAACTTACTTTTATCTTGCGCAAGATTTTCCCGAACGAGAGCGAAGAATGTTATTCGTACCTGTCGGTCAACCTCTCGACCAACATGCTCGGCATGGGTAGCGCGGGAACGCCCGCGGGGATAAAAGCGACCGAAAGCATGGCGCACAAAAAAAACAGGATCATGCTTATAGTTATAAATTCCTCTTCCGTCCAACTTATCCCCACGACGATAATAGCCCTGCGCAGCGCGGCGGGAAGCGCAACGGATATAGTTTTGCCTTCGCTTATCGCCACGTTTATAAGCACGTTTACCGGCTTTTTAATGGTAAAACTCTTCGTCAAATGAATTACGTCGTCCCGGCAATAATAATCTTAACGCTCGTTTTCGCAATAATAAAAAAAGCTTCCGTCTACGACAGTTTTATCGTCGGCATACGGGAAAGCCTCTCGCTTATAATTTCGCTCCTTCCTTATCTGGCAAGCGTTTTCATGCTGATAGAAATTTTCAGGATAAGCGGACTCAGTCAAAAGCTAAGCGATATTTTGGCTATCCCATTATCGTGGTTGGGTATCCCAAAAGAGCTTTGCGA
>CAYVEU010000025.1:0-17126 GCA_964450015.1 uncultured Christensenella sp.
TTAACGTTACTCGTATATTATAACATAGAAACAAATTTTTGCAATACATTTTTGCGTTTATTATTAATATTTATTTATTAAATGCTAAACTTCTACTTCATAATTTTGTAAAACATTGAATAAAATACGCCTTTTAATCGGTTTTTTCCATATTTTCGACGCGGCTTCGGAATAAATTTCCAGTTGCTTCAAATACCTTTCCGCCAAATTTTCCTTGTTTAATCCGCTCGCTTTGTAGTCTACGACCGTAAGTCCGTCCTCTTCTTCTATGAGCAAATCGATAACGCCTTGTATCAAGACCGAATCGCCGTCGTCGTTTTTGCGGTAAACGAACGGCTGTTCGCGGTAAATTTTAGCGCGTTTTGCAAGCGCGATAACGTCGGAATTTAACAAGTCGACGATCTTTTTTACGTCGAGATTTTGCGCGACGCTCTCCTCTATCTCGCCGCTGTCCGCGTGCGCTTTTACGCACTCTCTTATTTGCGTTTCGTCTGCGTTAAGGTCTATCCTTTGCATAATCAGGTGATACGCCGTGCCCGCCAATCTTGACGACGGCTTACCCGTCGGCGCAAACGGCGCGACAACTCCCGCTTCCTGCTCTAAGATTTCACTCACCGAATACTTATTCGCTTTGCCGACGCTTTCCGCGTAAGCGTAAGGCTCGGTCAGATAGCCGAACCCTATCCTCTCCGTCCTTTCCACTCTCCTCTCCGCTTCCACAGGCTGCGGCGTGACTTCCGCTTCCCGCACGACCTCGGCTATTTTCGGATTGCGGGTTACGGCGTAGCCCAAAAAGTCCGCTATGCTCGAAGCGTCCTGCGGCGCTTTCGGAATTTCCTTTTTGCCGAAAAGCGACTTTCCGGTAATAACCAGCTTGTTTTCCGCCCGCGTAAACCCGACGTAGGTAAGCCTTGCAAGCTCCTGCCGCTCCTCGCTCTTTATCTTCTCCTTGTGCAATTTGGTCGCAAAATTATCCTTGGACTGCCCTTCTTCGTCGTCGACGTACTTTAAAGCGATACCCAAATCTTTGTCGGCAAACATCGACGCGTAAGACGCTCCCGTCCCTATCGCCCTCTCGTCGATAAACGGAATAATTACGACAGGAAACTCCAATCCTTTGCTCTTGTGCAAGGTCATTACGCTTACGCTGTCCTGCCCCGCCGACGGGTTTTCGCCTTTGTACGACTCCTCGTAATATTGCAAAAACGCCCTGACGTCGTTGTTGCAGTCCATTCTCTTTACCGCTTCGACAAACTTGTAAATGCGCTCGCCGACGTCCGCTCCAAGCGTAGAAAAGTACCCGTCCGGTCCGTCGCCGAGTATTTTTATAAGTAAATCCGACACCCGTAAAGACACGCTCATTTCCCGCAATTTAGCGACGTACGCAAGAAACGCCTTGATTTTGCTTTCAAGTTCTTTATTGCCGTTATATGCGTTTACGGCTTCCCATAATCGTATTTTGGGAGCCTTAGAGCGTATTTCCATTAATTCCGCCGCCGTAAAATTGCCGATGACGGAAAGCATCGCGTTGACCAAAGATATATCGGGCGCGGACACACACAAACGTAAAACGTCCACGAGCAGCTCCCTCGGCGCGAACGCGTTTTCGTCCGCTTCGGCAATCAGGTACGGAATACCGAATTTGCCCAACGCCTTGCCTATCTTTTTGCAACCGTTCTTTTTCCTGCACAAAACGGCTATATCGCCGTATCTCAATTTTTCGAAACGGCCTTTTTTCGGGCGGTAGACGAGCAAGCCTTTTTCGACGTTTTTGCGAATATAATCCGCTACGAAATAGGATTCTCTTACGTCCTCGTCGTCTAAATCCGCATCTTTTACGCTGTAAATTCCCACGGGGAGCAAGCTCTTATCCTGCTTTCCGCAAAGGTAAATTTCCACCGCCTCTGTCTTGTCCTCGTATTTTGCGCCCGCTTGCATAACGTCGCTTCGGCGGTAGTCGATACTGCAAAATTCCTCGGTCATGATCTCCGCGCAGCACGCGTTTACAAAGTCCAAAATTCCCTTTCGGGAACGGTAATTTTCATTCAAGAGAACGTTTTGTCCTTTTATCCCCGACGCGTACTCGGTCATTCTCGCATGGAAGATTTCGGGCTCGGCGTAACGGAAATGGTAAATAGCCTGCTTCACGTCGCCAACCGTAAAGACGTTGTTCCCGTTCGATACGTAACGCAAGAGCTTTTCCTGCAAATAGTTGGTGTCCTGATACTCGTCCACGAAAACGTAGTCGTACCCGTCGCGAACCTCTTTCCTGACGCCTTCGTCTTCCAGTATCTTCAACGCCATTGCGCCCATATCGGCAAAGTCCATTCCGCCCTCGCGCTTCTTTGCCTCCGAATAGAGCTCCTCGACCCGCTGTGTCACGGAAACGAGCGCTTTTATATCCGCGTCGTTTCGGCTGAGCGGATACGCCTCGGCGTAGCCGTTTAACCACTTTAAAAAGTCACCGTACTTAGAAACGGTATCGTTGTAAAAATCCTTTATCTCCTTATCCGCTTTGCGCCCCTTGCTCTTTTCCGGCGCAGCCAAAAACGAAGCCGCGTAGAAAAGCGAACGGCAATCCCTATCGTCCGCCGCCTCGGCAAGTCGCCTAAGTCCCTCGCACATAATGCGCGCGGCGTCTTGTTCCGCTTGCATTCCGCCGTCGGCTCGTGCCCTTAACGCCGTTTCTTCGCACCTGTCTGCCAACGACTTCAAGGGCGCGTGCAACAATCCGAAGAAATATCTTTTCAGCGCCTCGTCGTAATCGGCGTTTAAAAACGCTTCGGGGGCGGATTGCACTTTCAAAAAGTCACGCAGGTCTTTAATCTGTTTTTTTACGTTGTCGAGCCGTCTTGACGAGGTGTACTTTTTCGCGTAGGCTATAAAACCCTCGTCGTTTGCCGCAAGCCGTTCCTCGCACGCCTGTTCGATGCACGAGTCCAATAGAAGCGTGCTCTCGTCGGGGTCCAACGGTTTAAACGACGGGTCCGCGCCGATGACGGCAAAATATTTCTTTACCAGATTATAACAAAATCCGTCGATAGTGCATATACTGGCAAACGGAAACGCCTCCAACTGTTTCAAAACGTGCGGGTCGGGGTCGGAACCGCTTCTGACTGCGTCGTAAAGCCCTTTCACCAAGCGGTTTTTCATCTCCGCCGCGGCTGCGCGGGAAAAAGTCATCACCGCAATACGGCGTATATCGCCGCCGCCTTGGATTATCCTTAACAGCTTCTCTATAAGCACCGTCGTCTTGCCGCTTCCCGCCGACGCGCTGACGAGGACGTTGCCCTCCGCCGAGAGCGCCTTGCGCTGACTTTCGTTGAATCGGCTGTCGTCTCTCATTTCTCGTCCTCCGCGTTCGTTGTCGTTTCCTCGACCTTGGTCTTTTCGTCCGAGGTTTCATCAACCTTACTTTTTTCGTCCGAAATTTTTTCGTCCGATAAAGAAAGTCGGAAATGCTCGACTTTGACCGACGGCGTTTTCCTCTCCTGAACTTCGCCGCACATATTTCGGAAATCGCAGTACTTACATTCGCCTTCCAACGGCTTTCTTTCGGCATAGCCGTCCATAATCTCGCCAAGTCCCGTTTCCATAAGCTTTTCGACGTAGTCCGCTACGTTTAAGAAATCGGCTTCCGTCAAAATATTGTTGTTCTTAGAATCGAACTTCACTTCGCCGTCAATAATTTGCGCGTTGATACCGACCGCCGGACTGACGTATTTTCCTTCCGCGGCTTCCGCGCGCCTGTCCAACGCCTTAAACACTTCGCCGCCCCTTATCTGCCCGACAAACGCGTAACGCCTTCCTATCTCGGAATTGCCGCTCCTTATCGGCAAGTAGAAAACTCCCGCCGGACGGTAACCTTGCTTGACATAATAACTGAGATAGACGTAAAGCTGAATTTTCTTTCCGCATGCGACTTCCTTTAATTCGGGCTTCGCCGTGCCGGTTTTATAGTCGATTATCACCACGTCTTTGTCATGCGCGTCCACGCGGTCTATTCTTCCGCACAACTTAAATTTGCGGTTGTTCGCCTCTATGAGTATCAAATTATCGTCTTTACGATACCCAAACCCCACTTCTATGTCAATCGGGCGGAAATCGGACTCACGCATATTTTCGGCCAACCCGTTTATAAGAAGCACACATTCCCTTGCTACGCCGTCCAAAATATATTTGGAAATCGGATCGGCGAAGAACCGCTCGTATTCGCTTTTGGACAGCTCGTTTTTAATGGCAAACTTAATATCGCCGTCGAGATTTTCTCCCGTATAAATCTTTTCCAAGCGGTTTTTAAAGAACCATTCCAAAATATTGTGTATGATAGTTCCGAGCGTATTCGGGCGCAAAACCGAATCTTCCTCGGGTTCCGCCTTGACTCCGTATCGCATAAAGTGTTTGAACGGACACGCGAAATACGTTTCCAACTGACTTACCGAAGTGACGAAATTGCCCTCGTCATCCACTTTGAAGAATTTTTCGAAGAGGTACTCGTCGTCTTTGACGGTATTTTCTTTCAAAAGACCCGCGGCAACGAGCATTTCCCTGACGGCCGGCGCATAAGACGGAGGCACGCGCCCCGAAACGTACTCGAAATACGCGTTTTGCATGCTCGCAAGTCTATAATTTACGAGCTCTTCGTCGCTGAAATCATGGTACGACTCCAACGGCTTTACATCGTTTTCCGTCAAATATTTCAACTCCAAAAAGCCCTCGCCGGCATTTTGCGCTTCGCCGCTCATATCCGTTTCCGCGCAGCCGACGTAAAGTCTATCCGTAGGTTTAGCCAGTAAATCGCGGACGATAAAGCGTTCGAACTCGTTCTTTTCTATGGGCGATGGGTACACCGCAAGCCCGTGACGGCGCATATTTTCGTTGTCGGAAGCGGTAAAAATCAATCCGTCGCCGCTTTTTTGCGGAAACGTGCCGTCCGCCGCGCCCAAAACGAACAGCGCCTTGACTTTGGAAAAACGGCTCTCTTCCGAACTGCCTACGAAAACCGAATCCACGCAATCGGGGCGTAAGGTTATTTTCAAATCCGCAGCCGAGGCGGTAAACAGGGCAATAAAGCCGCTTAGGTCTATCTCCTCGTCGCCTACCAGCATTTTTATGTCCGTTAAAAGCCTTTCTATATCGTCCGTACACGCGTGCGCGCGCAATCTTTCGTCCGAGGACTTCGCATACTCGGCAAGCAAATTCGTCACGCACTCTTTGCCAAGCATATCCCAGAACCAATCGCAGTACTCGGCGGACCTGCCTTTGCTCGGCACGGAATCCAATAGCGAAATCAATTTTCGACGGACCTCTTCCGCGTCTTCCGCGTCGCCCCAAACGAAGGGCTCGGAAAAACGGCGGTAGCGAACGTTGAATTTAACGCAATACCTCTCGAAATTATCCGCGCGTTTTTCGTCTATTCCGAAAAGCGGATGCCCGACGATTTTAAACACGTCGGTCGGCTTGCGGCTCTCCGCCGCGCGCAATACGTTAAGAATATATTTGACGGCGACTCCGTCCAAAGCGAGATACCCCTCGTCTATAAAGCACGGGACGCCCGTTCTTTCGAAAGTTTCTCTTATTACCGGCAGCAAATTTACGTCGTTGCAAACGACCGCCACCTCTTTAAAGCGGTAGTTCTCGCGCCTCGTAAGGAAAATAATCTCCCGCGCCGCCGCCAAAGCTTCCTCGTAAGGGTTGCGCTCCGAAAAGAGCCTGACCGCTTCGCCGTTCTCCGGCTTTCGTCCCTCTTTCTTGCCCGTAAACATGAGCCGCCTTGCGGTTTCGAACGGCTCTCGCACGTTTTCGAACGCTTCCTCTCTATCTACCGGAATTTCGTTTTCGGCACAATATTCCATAAGTTCGCTTATTTGCGCTAAGGTCGCGCCTCTATTAGTTACGGTCGGAATACTCACGCTCGCGCTAGCTTTAATCAACGCTTTTATTACCGCCATTTGTTGCGCGGAATAAAAGTTGAAGCCCAAAACGTAAACGTGCGCGTCCTCGCCGAGCCCCTCGAATTTTAAATAGTCGACTAGCGCGTCTATTCTCGTTATCGTATCGGAATAGTTTATTTGAAGCTCTTTGTCGTATGCGCGCATAATGACCGCCATATCCGAAAGCTTATTTTTTATTACGCCGTCCATGTTCGGCAGTTCGGCTTCGATAATCTCGGGCGTAATATTCGAACTCCGCAGCGAAGCCAACGCGGCAAAAGTCTCTTTGGCAAACCCATAGCCCGTCAGTTTTTTATAGTAGCAAAGCTTGTCGGCGTTTTCCCTCATCACCTTGTCCAGAAGAATGACCGTACCCTCTTTGGATAGGCATTTTTTAATCTTTCTCCCTACCGTCTTAACCGCAAAACGCGTAAAACTGACGACGTCCACGCGAGTGTACCCGTCGGGAAAACAGTAATTGCAAATATCCTGCTCCACGCTCAACGTATACCTGTCTGGCACTATAAAAATATGCCGCGCGTCCTCAGTATCCTGCGCGTTAAGCTTTGCGTATAACCGCCTCTGTCCCTCTAACGTGGTATTCGCCGTAATCAAATTCAACTTCATACGATAATGATACCAAAAAAAATACAAAAATTCAATTCTCAATAAAGAAATACCCCGAAAAGCAAGTACTCTTTTCGGGGCATAAAATATGATACCGTCGCAATTACTCTGCAGCAGTTCCCACCGAACCGCCTATCCCGTAAGCGCCATTTGCGCCGGAATCGGCAAGATTATTTGTCGGCCATTTGTTGCCGCCTTCTCCGCCTGCGCCGCCACTGCCGCCGGCTCCGCCTTGTCCCGGCGTCCCAACTGTTTTCGACGGTGTTTCATGAACGTAATTCGTCGTTTTGGATATTACTGCAAAAGAATAAAAGCAAGACGTCGCTATGGCGTAAACGTCTCCGCCTTTACCGCCGTTTCCACCCGTTCCGCCGGTACCTCCTTTTGCGGCGGGAACTCCAAACTTACCGGGTCCGCCTTTTTGACCTCTTCCACCGGTTCCACCCATTCCGCCGTTACCTCCGTTTCCGGGTGTTCCGTTTCTTAAATGCACATTCGTCCCGTCTACGAAGTCGTTTTTAAACATACTGAACACCGCAACTCCCGAGCCGCCGCCTTTGCCACCGTTTCCGCCGTTTCCGCCCTTCAATCCGGTCGCACCTACTTGCCCGTGAGAAGGCGTTCCCGTAAGAGCGCCGCTGTTGCCGCCTCTACCGCCGACGCCACCGTTTCCGCCGTTTCCGCCGTAAATATTGACTCTTTGCGTAGAATAGATGTAGACCTTTCCGGCGACAACGCCGAAGCCGCCTCTTATTCCGTCGCCGCCGTCGCTGCCGCGTCCGCCCGCAGTATCATTACCGCCGTTTGTTCCGGATGCACCGGCGCTACCGGTCTTACCGGTGCCGCCTTGTAACGTCAAAGTTCCGCCACCCGAATACGTCATAATATTCAGCGTAGCACACATGATTGCCGCACTGCAATCCGTCAATAGCTCTTCCGCATCTAAATTTATAACTTCTACGGTTCTCAGTCCGCCGGTAATCGTACTACTCCTATTACAGTACAAATTAACCTCCGAGCCGCCTGCATATATTGCGTTGCAACCTTCTTTACCGGTAAAACTCGCATTATCTATTATTATATCCATATCGGTAGGACGTCCTTTCTCCACGACAAAATACAGCTCTTTGAGATTATTTGCATTTTTTATCGTCAACGCCGCCGCTTTGTTGGAAATCGTAAACGTTTTATTAACGCTTTGATATAGAGAATATCCGGAAAAATCCAAAATCATGGAAACTTCATTTATGTACAACGGCGTATTGCTCCCCATTGCATACGTTACCGTCCATTCCGCCTTTAAATTCAAATCCACGTTATAGCCTTCCGTATCTGTCAAAATATAATAGGTATCGTACGACCAACCGTAAAACGTATACCCCGGAGATGTTGCCTTAGGTAAATATACAGTTGTCTCTACCGTATAATATGTCGGATAACTACCCGTATCGATTTGCTTATTGTTGCCGTTATATGTAATTTGATATCGATGCGCCTCCCATTTCGCGTAAAAAGTTGTAGTTGAATTTTCGTCTAATGTAAACTTATAGCTAGTCCCTGCCTTATATACGACTGCTCCTTTCGGGTCTTCCGCCCAACCGACGAAATCATATCCGAGTTTCGTAAATTTTGCCGTAGGAATAGTTACCGTTTGATTGTATTTTACCTTAATATCGTCCATTACCCCTTCTCCGCCGTTAGCGTTGAATTTGATGTTGCCGTCCGCCTTAGCGACCCACTTCGCATATAAGGTAATATTTCCTTTATCGGTATACATACTGCCGCTTGCAAATTTAGCGCCGCTTCCATTGTTATCCGTTTCCGAACGGTACCAGCCTTCAAACGCATATCCTGCCTTTGTAAAATCCATAGGTAATTTCACCGTTCCCCCGTAAAGGACGTCTTGCACGACTGCCGCCGTTCCGTCGTTTTTATCGAGCGTTAGCTTAAAGGTAATAGGCTGAACGTTAGCGTCCGCTACGTCCAAATTATCCGCGTTGCGGTAATAACTCAATCTGGAATTGGGAACGTATATTTTTGCCGTATCGGAAATCCCGTTGAATGCGCCCATACCAAACTGTATATTACCGGTCGAATACATGGTGACGGAATTTAAAGCGCAACTGTTGAAAGCATAAGTGCCGATAGTACCGCAAAGCTGATGGATAACTATGTTCGTTATTTTCGTACACCCGTCGAAAGCATAATTACCTATATCGGTCAATTCTTGCGGCAACGTAATAGACGCGAGATTTTTAGCCCCCTTAAAAGCGCCTTCTTCTATCCGAGTCGTATTTGCTTTTACCGAATACGTCGTGCTCGTATTGCCTACGGCATAAGCGCATAAGATATTGCTATTATAAACTGCTATATTGCCGTCGATTGTCAAAGTCTTATTGGCGGAATTTTTACTGAAAGTAGTCAATTTCGCACAGCCGGCAAATACTCCGGGGTATAGGGTAGTAACGTTGTTAAGATTAAATGACGTTAAACTCATGCACCCGTTAAAAGCGTATTCAAAGATATTCCTCGCACTCGACGGTAACGTTATCGAGGTGAGCGAAGTACAACCCGAAAAAGCGTATGCGCGCACCGTGTCAAGCACACTGCCGCTTGCAAACGAAACAGTTTTCAGCTTGTCGCAGTTCTCGAACGCTCCCATTCCTATTTCCTTTACCGTCGCGGGTATTATTACCGAAGTTATATTTTCATTCCCTTGAAAGTTATTTGCAAAAGCGTAAGGCGCAATCTCGGTAACGGTCTTGCCGCCAAGCGTTGACGGAAGCGTTAACGTCGTATTTGTTATCGACGAGGAATTATTAACGTTATCTATACGGACGGTATTGTCCGCTTTCACTGTGTACTCATATTGCTGGCTTACCCCCATATCGATTTTACTCGCGACGTACTTAACGGTTTGTAAATCCTGCGTTTCCAAATTATGTGGAAATTCAACGTTATCCTGACTTATATGCGTTAAATCCGTATACCTGCCGTAGTTACGATAAAACCTACTGAAATTATTATAACCGTCTGCCGCCTGCGACGATTTTGTCAAAAACCCGTCTAATCCTATAACGGCATTCCCGCCGACTGTGGAAATAAAACTCCCTATTTTATCGGCAAATGCGTTTTCGTGCGTCTCATTTAAACCCGTTATTCCGTAAATATGGCATATCGCTTTTACTACCGTTAATTCAATCGGCTTAGTGACCACTCCGCCGACCAAATATGCCTTTTGCAGCGCGGTTATTGCTGCCCTAATCGCGACCCTGGCAGCTTCGTTTAACGTTATTTGATTACTGTCGGTAACAAACGTCTTTAAAAAATCAACGTCAAAGCCGGAGCTTACCGCATACGCCTTAATCGATTTTCCGGCAACGGCGTTGTTCCAGTCCGTGCGAATTCCCTGCATAAAATTGTTATTTGCAATTTCTTCGACAAATTCACTGTCGAACATATTGCCAAGCGAACCTATTTTATTTTTAAGGTTAAGGTCGTAGACTATCTTCGCCAATTCCGCGCCGTTATACGGACTGCCGAGACCGACCATCGTCGCAACGCGGTCTGGATATTCGGTCGCATACTTTAAGTTGATAATCGACCCTCTACTATGCCCTATAAGGTTTATTTTGGGATATGTACCGTTGTAAGCGTTTTTATATGCGTTGACGATATAGTCTATGGTCGCCTTGAATCTACCGTAAACAGTATCGGTGCTGTCCTTGTCATCGTTGCAAGAATTATAAACTAAAATACTGTGCTTGCTGAAATCCGGCAACGTAACTTTTGTTGCGCTATATCCCGTATCTGAGGACGTATTTACGTCAAACCTGTCAATATCCGGCGCACTTCCATTGTCCTTTTCACTTACAACGTATACCAAAGTATTTGTATTTTTGCGACGTAATGTTTCTATTATTGAATTTGCGCTATACATAAAATCTTTTTGTCCATAAGTAATATCAAAACCATATTCTTTGCTTCTTTGAAAGCTAAAAGTCCCTTTATGGCTCCAATCAGAAGGGTCACCACCTAAGCCGTGTGTAAGTATGGTAATAACAGGACTTGTCGTATACTGCTCGTTTCCTGCCGCACTTGCATATATTAAATTTGTATTACTTATTAAACCTATAAGCAAAAACATAACTGTTAATATAGCAATAATAATGGCTATATTGCTAAATGCTCTTTTCTGTTTCATTTTATTTTCTCCTTTTTTAAATTTTGTTTTATTAAATAATTCCTTTTGTTTAAACCGCTTAATTCTTTATCCATTTGGCGTACAAATTGAGTTTTTCTTCTTGACTCTGCGGATATTCTCCATTCCACTTATTTATACATTCCGCCTCTAAATACCAATCTTCAAACACAAAACCGTCCTTAATTGGGATTTGGGGCAATAAATATAAATCACTTGGACTATAACTGTCTACAAAATACGGCATCCCAGAATCGTCTATATAGAAACTAATATTCGCCTCTTTAAAGAATTTATCATAACTTTCGTGTATACCATTTTTTATAAAATAGTCAGTTCCGATTATTCCTTGTCGAATAAAGACGTTTACCGATGTCTCTCCCTGTGCCTTGTTAGACAAAATTCTAATAGAACTGTCGAAATCGAACGGACTTACTATTATATCCTGCAAATGCGGCATATTAAGGCTACGATCAGAAATATGTATATTAAAATCCACATAGATTTTTTTCGTATAATTGCTTGCTAAGTTGTGTCCTGTATTAGGTCCACCCCATTGTATAGTATATCCGCCCAAAATATTTACCGGCACTCCGTTTATAGTCTTTGGAATAACAAGTATTTCTTGTTCCTTGCCTAAATCCGTAAGCTCCAATATTGTGACTTCCGTGTAGTCTTCGTTGTATATGCAGAAAAAGTAATCCGTATAGAATTTTCTGTCCTCATCCGCCAGTTTACATCCGAAAAGCGAGCTGACCATTAGCAACGACATAACCGCTAGAATTAATAATGCTAAAATCTTTTTACGTTTCATATTGATTTCCTCATATTGTGGTTTTGTTTAATAAAATAACATCTTTTAACGTCCGCTTAAATTTTTATCCATTTAGCGTACAAATTAAGAAATTCGTCCGCACTTTGTGGGTAATTTCCGTCCCACGGCTGACCTTCTTCGTCGACCCAACCGTCAAAGGAATAGCCTTCCTTTGTTGGATTATCAGGCAAATAATACACTCCGTCGGCGCTGTAACTATCCACAAAGAATAATTCTTCTATGCTTATGTAAAAGGAAATTTGAGCCTCTATTAAATGCGCCGTAGCGTATATATCATCTACAGGCAAACTTTTATAATACTCAGAAGATAAATATTCTTGAGGATAATAAATATTTTCAGCTATTCTGCCTAATGAATAATAACAATTAGGCTCTAAAAAACTAGGTTGTATGACAACAATATCAGCGTCCACCACCTTTGTTCCATCCTTAAAATAATACTTATCTTTATAATTTTTCCAATAATCACCATAAATATATAGTTTCTTTAAGTTAGCACTCTCTATTTTTTTATAGCTAGTAGGTCCCAAACTCTTGTAAATCCCACCCAATTTTACTACCGGCACTCCGTTTATAGTCTTTGGAATAACAAGTATTTCTTGTTCCTTGCCTAAATCCGTAAGCTCCAATATCGTGACTTCCGTGTAATCTTCGTTGTATATGCAGAAAAAGTAATCCGTATAGAATTTTCTGTCTTCACCCGCCAGTTTACATCCGGAAAGCGAGCCAACCATTAGTAACGACATAACCGCTAGAATTAATAATGCTAAAATCTTTTTACGTTTCATATCGAAATCCTCCTCTTGTTTTGCCACTTCTTACAATATTTTTATTTATACTCCACCGTATGTAAAAAGTCAATAAGCGAACTTTTTATTGATAAAAAGATAATACTGTTTTTCCTCTTTAAGTCCATAGTTTTCTCCTGTTTTTTAATAATCGTCACTTATGTTTAACTCCCTCTATATAATAAGACGAATTACACCCCGTTTTTGTCCCACCCTTTTTTAAATATTTGTCACCAAGTTTTAAAACCTTTCATATAATATAATGATTGCCGAACCGTTTTTGTCCCATGGATTTTTTTGTAATTTTTGAAAAATTTAAATTTTTAATACAATTATCCGTATAAAAACAGATGTTTTCTCAACATTTGATAAATTTTACGACATAAAAAAATTTTTAAATTTTTTATTTAATTTTACTTCAAAAAATATTTTATTTTATCACTGTTTAATGTTTCTGTCCAACTTACTATATTAAACTACATGCTCTTTTCAATAATAAATTCTTAAAAATAAATGCCCCGAAAAGAATATCATTTTTCGGGGCATAAACTTTACTAAAAACAAATTTTCTTATTCCTAATGCCATTTGGCGTACAAAACTATATCTTCCTGATCACGATATACGCTTCCGTTATAAAACCTCTCGCCGCTTCCGTTCTCCTCGTCATTAGAACGGAACCACCCGTCAAGGACAAAACCCGGCTTTTCCACGTCATAATTTAATTCTACCTTTTCTCCGTAAATAACGGTTTGATTTTCAAGCGTTGAACCGCCGTTTGTATTATAAGTTATTTGAAAAGTAATCGGCTTTATTTTTTCCAACGGAACGTTCAAACCGTCAATCTTAGCATAATGATCGAACATTGAATTCGGTATGTGCAAGATGCCCGTTTCGGACAGTCCGTTTAAAGCGCCTTCACTAATTAATATATTGCCGTTCGAAAAGATGGTAATATCATCCAAGCTACAATTGGCAAACGCTTCTCTGCCTATATATCCGCATAATTGATAAATAACTATCTCATTAAGTCCCGTACAACCGTTAAACGCATAAGGGTGAATGTACTTTAACAATAACGGTAACGTAATCGATTGCAAATTAGCCGCGCCCCAAAAAGCGCCCTCGCCTATGGCTTCGGTATCTTCTTTCAAAGTCAATTCCTTAGCCTCATTGCCTACGGCATACACACATAGAGTTGTACCTACGTACGCGCACCTGCCATCGTCAGTCAATACAAGTTGATTGGTTTCACTTTTTTTAAACTTAACCAATTTGCTACATTCGGGAAATATCCCAAACGCGATATCAGACGCGTTATTAAAATCAAACTCCGTAATAGAACTGCAACCGGCAAAAGCATATTCCCTGACGATTCGCACGCTGTCCGGTAGCGTAATCTCTGCCAAAGAACTGCAACCGGCAAAAGCATACGCGGAGATTTGCTGCAAATTTTTCGGCAAAGTAATCTCTGCAAGAGAGCTGCAACCGGAAAAAATTTCAAACGACATATCGCTTACGTACTGATTATCATCAAAATAGACTTTTTCCAAATTTATACAATTTGCAAATGCGGAAGCGCCAATCTCCCGCACACTTGAAGGTATGGTAATACTTTTTAATCCCGTACACCCCTTGAATGCCTTTGCCCCTATTACTTCAACGCCAAGAGGCATTACAATTTCTTCACATTGTGTTTGATTTTCAAATGCCGAGTCAGATATTTTCTTTACGGCATCACCGTAAATAGTGGCGGGCATAACTAATTTACCCTGTATCGGTTCTATCGTTTCTCTTGTTCCTCTTATTTCTATACTATGCTCGTCAATATTCGCATAGACAAAATAATTATTCCAATATAAATCGACGTCATCTCCATCGTTAGACGTCGGCGGTGTATCAACCGTTCCGCTATTTGTTGTACAAGCGGCAAACGAAAAGAGCATAACGCAGAATATTCCGATAATTAATAGTTTTTTTGCCATTGCTGTTTCCATTCCTCTTTATCAAAATCATATTAATAATTATATATATCCTATCATTTACCCAATAACGTTGTCAATAGCGAATATCCCCAAAATCGATTGATTTTGGGGATAGCAGGACAAAGCAAACTCAAATTAGTCGCAGTTCGAGTTGCGCTTATTGCCGCAGCAGCAGCAAAGGATAAGTAACAATGGCAGAATATCGCAGATGCAAGAGCCGCAACCGTTGCCACAGCAGCAAAGTATAAGTAAGAGCCAGAGTATACTGCCGCATCCACAGCCGCAACCGTTGCCGTTACCCATAAAACCGTCAAAACAGTTCATAGTATGTACCTCCTTGTTAAATTTGTTTTACAGTACATCTTTATGCCGAAAATAAAAAATGTGTGTTTATTCGTCGTAAGGTTGGGAATATTTTTCACTATGGAAAATTCACTTAATTTTTATCAAAATTTTATAGACTCCTTTTACGGCACCGTCGATTTTCTCACGAGAGAGATAAAGACGCAATCCGTTGACGTTAAACTCCTGTATATCGACGGAATGACGGATATCAAACAAATCGATTTATCCATCTTAAAACCGCTTACCGAATACGAAGGTTCGCAAGGGATTGATTTCGAAACGGTCAAGGGCATAATAAGCGCGGGATGTTCTGTTAAGGAAGCAAAGGACTTAGACGACGCAATCAGCGCGGTAAGTTCGGGCGACGCGGCGCTTCTTTCCCGCGATTCGGAAAAAATCATCCTTTTCGGCGTGCGCAAAGGCTCGATAAGGGCAATAACCGAACCGCCGACCGGACAGGTAATAAAAGGACCGCGCGAGGGGTTTGTCGAAGACTTGAAAACGAATATGGTTTTACTTCGTCGGCGTTTGCGAACCAACAAGCTCATATTCGAGACGATGACGGTCGGGCGGTTTACCGAGACAACCGTCGTATTCGCGTACGTCAAGGGCATAGTGAAACAAGGGATTTTGAAGAAAGTCAAAGAGCGGCTTCAAGCAATCGACACGGACGGAATAGTCGACAGCTCCGAAGTTACTAAAATTTTGGAAGCCCGCCCGTATTCCCTTTTCAAGCAACTCGGCAATACCGAAAAGCCCGACGTCGCCGCATCGAAACTTCTCGACGGCAGAGTAGTTATCTTAGTAGACGGGTCGCCCATTGCGCTCACGGTTCCGTTTCTTCTTATCGAGGACTTCGAGGGTCCGCAGGATTTCTATAAAAGAAGCTCGCGCGCGACGTTTTTGCACTATATCCGCATTGTTGCCGTGTTCTTTGCGATACTTTTGCCCGGACTGTACGTTGCCGTTCAGGTCCACCAATACCAGATACTGCCGCTGCAACTGCTGATAACGCTTTTGAGTTCTACGACGGGCATACCGTTCACGCCGACGTTGGAAATGATACTGGCATTGCTGTTATTCGAAATAATCGGCGAAGCGAGTATCCGAATGCCCAGAAACGTCAGTATGGCGCTGAGCGTGGTCGGCGCAATAGTTTTGGGCGATACGGCGGTGCAAGCGGGAGTTCTTTCCAGCGTAACCGTACTTGTAGTCGCCATGAGCGGAATAGGCATCTACACCGTACCCGACGAAGTCGGCGTATTGAGTATTTTGAGAATGTTCTTAGTCATTGCGGGCGGACTGTTCGGGCTACTCGGCATACTCTGCTCGGTCATCGTAATTTTGACGTATCTGTCTTGCATGGAAACGTTCGACGTACCGTATCTCGCGCCGTTTGCGCCTATCGAGAACGAACAGCTGCGCGAATGTCTTGTGGTATCCAACTTTACGGACAAAAAGCACCGTACGCAGGCGCTCAATCTCAAAAACAAAACTCGTCTTATCAACAATCTTCCCGAGGCAAAATGAATTATTTAACTAAAAAACAACTGGCAATTATCATCTTTTTCGTTCCGCTGGTCTTCAAAATGGCTATGCTCCCGTCGCTATTATATAAGGAAAGCGGCACGGACAGCTATATAGCGATTGCAATAATCGCCGTCGTGGAATTTTTGCAAATGGCTTTGGTTATTTTTATAGCGTCCAAAGGCGGTATGCATGGCATAAAAGAACTGTACGGACAAAACGTGCAACGCTTGCTCGCCCTGCCGCTCGTGTTCGTAATGGGCGTAAAAAGTATAATCTTTATCACAGAGATATACACTTACGTATGCGATTATCTATTCTACAACGTTTCCGTTACGCCGGTTATAATACTCCTTTTGCTCGTATTCTTCTATCTCGCGTTAAAGGGCGTCAAGACTATCGGCAGGATGTTCGAACTGTCCATTTGGCTTATTCCTATAATAATACTGTTCGGCGTTATCTTCGGGAAAGTTCAATTATACCCGCAATATCTCACGCCGCTCTTCGAAAACGGCGCGTCGGGGATTTTTAAAGGATTGGATAAATATATCCTCTATTCCTTCGACTTCTCGCCGTTACTGTTTTTCAAACTGGAAAAGAAAAAGAACGTTCGGCTGATTATCAGCGCTGCGTTATGCGTGCTTGCGCTTACGGGGTGCTATATAGTGCTCATCGCAAGCTACGGCAGAGCGACTTTTTTGGTCAACTCCGCTTTCGCCCGCCTTGCGTCCTTCAATACCGTAATAAGCGAAATAGGCTCGCTCGACTGGCCGAGCGTACTGCTTTGGCTGACAACGTCTATCTGCTCTATCGCGCTTAAGTTTGCGGCTATAGGCGAAACGGTCAAGTACTTCAAGATAAAGAAAAGTATCGGACTGGGCGGAATA
>CAYVEU010000026.1:0-16887 GCA_964450015.1 uncultured Christensenella sp.
TAAAATATTTAGCCATAAACAAGGAAAACCCAACGCCCGTCAAGTTGTCCATTGCTCCGGGGCTTGCAACCTTTTTATCCCAAGTAAGGTAATTTGCCAAAAAGTACGAACCCAATAGCGACAACCCCGCAATACATGCGCAAACTATGTCGAATACGGTAAAACCGCTCTTCCAAAACAGCAAATTCCCGAAAGCCGTCTGAATAGCGCCTATGACTATAAGCGCGATAATTCCGACCAGTCCGCCCGCAAGCTTTATTATCGCGGTTTTGGGACTGTTTGCAAAGTGCTTGCACAGCCAACTGCTGTCGATATGTCCGGAATACATGATAGTGTAATCGTACTCGCCGTCCTCGGGTAAGACTTCGGAATAGACGTTTTGCGAAACGTGCTGTTTCCACAGCTTATCGAACACGCCCGAATAGGTAAACACCTGAAAAATCGCGTAAATCAAAGCAAGTCCCGCAATAATAAGCGCGGCAAGCGGCGAAACGAAGTATGCTAGTCCCGCGACAAACCCGGCAATTCCGCACAATGGTATGCTCGCGATGGACGCCAGCGGCGCCAGCTTAAATTCTTCCGTCACGGCTTTATTGCCCGTAGCTTTCTCCATTTCCTCGGCAACGACCTGCGCGCCCCGTTTTTCTTCCTCCGTTCCGGGCAATCTCGGTCCCGTCTCGTCGATAACTTTTTTGACAAATCCGTAGACGTATTCCGCGCCCTCTTTTCTTATATCCATAGAAACCCCTCTTTAAAAATATATATTTAAGTATATCGTATTATTATAGATTTGTCTATATAAAAAACCGAAAATGCGCGGAGGTATTTCGCTTATTTGCGCCCGAGGAAAGCAAAGCAAAGCGCGCAAAATAATTTGCGCGCTTTGCTTTCGTTTTATATGGGTTTTGCATTCGCCTACGGCTGTTAAAGGATATAGAACTTGAAGTTATTAAGACCGAGCGACAACAATTTCGTGTCTACGTCTTTCGGCGCTTCGTATTCTTTTGCGTCCGACAGCTTGTCGTTCACTTTCAACGTCAAAGTGTCCGTCAAAGTAATTTTATTTTCGATAAAATCGCCCTCGGTCGGATTGTATTTTATTTTCGTCGACATTTCCATTCCGACAATCTTTCCGGCTTGCATTTCCACGACCATTATCGCGTCTTGCACCAAATAATTGTCGTCGTTAAAGAAATTATCCACCTTAACGACTCCGTCCGCGTCGTTGGAATTGATAAAATCGGCTACTTTATTCTTGACGCTTAAAGTATTGGCGGTATTTAAATAGACGTAATACAAAGTCGAGCCGTTCTTGCTCTCTTTCTTTAAGCAGTCGACGCCGGAGCCCGTAACTTTGAAAGGCGTCGTCAAATAGTCGAAACGCGCGTTTACGGTGACGTTCGAAAGGACTTTCGCCTCGTTTGCTCCTTTACGGGAAATTCTATGTACGCTGCCATCCTGAATATTGCCTATGGTATACTTATACGTTTCCGCGCCGTCTTCCTCGTGATGCGTCTTATATTCGTAAGAATTGTTGAAAGCAACGAATTTTACGCCGTCCAAATCGTACGTATTTTTATACATTCTCGACCGATAGCTATCCGTCGTTGCCGTCACGTTCCAACCGGGGTCGAACTCGTTTTTCGCCGTCAAATCCAACGAATATGCGCCGTCCATTTTCAGCGTAGCCAACGCGCCGCTTATTGCCGCAAGTTCTCTGTTTATCTCCTGCTTGTCGACAATCAACCCGTCGATAGACGGAATTTCCACGCCTGCGTCGTTCCCCTCTTGCGAATAAGTCAAAGCCATTTTGACCGGCACGCCTTTGACGGGGAACTGTATTTCCGCGCCCAGTTCGAAATCGTTCAATTTCATATCCGACCCGAGATTGAAATACAGCGTCAAACCGCTGACCGGATTGGTAAATATCACGTCGCCCATCTCCAAACTCGTGCCCATTTTTCCTATGGTGCTCAAAATCTTGTCGAGCGCTTGGTTGTCCGCCGAAAGTCTGATATTTGCTTTAAATTTATATTTTCCGCTCTTTACTTCGCTGATATTTTCGAGATTTTCCTCGTCCAACGCGTCCACTAACGCGGTAAACGGCAGGTTTATGAGGTTAAGCTCTTCCTCGTCCTGCGGCACGACGGCAGTCTTTTTGACTTTTCCGTCCTCGTTTAATACCACTTTTATTTTAGTCGACCCGCTGTTATACACGTACTCGGTAGAATCGTATAAAAGCAGTCCGCTCGTCGTTCTCTCGAACTTCAAATTCCCCTCGGATTTGTCGTAACGGTATTTTCCGTCGTAATTTCCGTTCGCCGTTTGCGAAACCCCGTACAAATCGACCGTTCCGCTCATATTCAATTTGAAATCGTATTCGGTCTTGTCCCCCGATACCGCGCGCTGTCTTGCCGCAACTACCGTTTCCGCAGTCGGCGGAGTTATCGTAAGTTTCGCATGCAAAGTCAAATTCTTATACCCGTCCGCTTTTACGACGGCGGTCGCTTTGTACTCGCCTACGGCGGTCGCGCTGTTTCCGGAATAATCTACTTCCGCGCCGTCGGGCGCGCCGCTTACCGTTATTTCATGCGCGTTTCCGTCGTACGCTACCGACTTATCGGCGAAAGTCACGCCTTTCAACGTCGGAAATTCCGTCGGCTTGTCATCGTCATCGTTGTCTTCGGTTCCGCCGGATACGTCTCCGCCCCCGTTTTCGTCGGGCGTCTCGTTCGTCCCGCCGTTGGGCAAATCGCCTACGACTTTTACCGCGCAAGCCGCCAAACTCATAATCATAATGACGGTAATGAGTGCCAAAATAATTTTAATGCCGTTCTTTTTCATCTTTTCTCCCTAGTTTAAAAATCGTCTGCTTTTTTATTCAGTATACCATACGCGTTTCATTTCTTCAAGAATCATATTAGCCTTTATCGTGGGAAATAAAAAACTCCTTCAAGACCTCTACGCTTTCCTCTCGCAATATCCCCGCCGTAACCTTCGGTTTGTAATGTGAATTTTCAAAAACTATTTTACTGCATTCGCTTCCTTTCCCACCGAGAATTTCACACAAATCGATATCGCTTGCGCCGTAAACCAAACGCCCCAACTTCGCCCAAACGAGCGCGCCCGAGCACATAAAACAAGGTTCGCAGCTTGTGTAAAGCGTATACTCGCTCAAATCCGTTATCCCCGTATCCGCGCAAAACCGCCTGATAAGTCCGGACTCTGCGTGATACGTCGGGTCGTGCGCCGTATAAATTTGATTTTCGTTGTCAAAAACCGCTTCGCCGTCCTTTACGAGAACCGCTCCAAACGGTTCGTTGCCGTGCGCTACCGCCTTTTTCGACAGCTCTATCGCCGTTTTCATAAATTTTTCGTCTTCGGTCATTTTTTATCTCCTAACGTCGAGTTCTCCCGACCATAAGTAAATTCCCGCGTGAACTCGTTGAAGCTACATCCGCAGTATTACCAATCTTCCGTTTGGTTGGTATTTTTTACGTCGTTATAATACGAGCGGTAGCTCTCTTTGAATTTCCTATCCGTTTCGCTTAAATCGAAGCTTCTTCTCTCCGCCTTTTCCGGAGTCATATAGTCCGTCCGCTTAGCTTTGCGCGCGCCGAGAACGATTTCTACAAGCTCGCCGAGTTCGGTTATTATCATCGCGCCCGTATTCTTTAATCTATCCAAGGAATTGTATCCGCTTTCGATTAGCACACAGTCCATATTGAGTTCCGCTGCGACTTCCGCGTCGTGCACGGTATCCCCGACAAGAAGCGTCTTCCCCGATAAATTATGAGTCGCTATATACTCGCGGCCAACCTCGACTTTGCTCCCCGCGCGGTTATCGTTTAATGCAATTATATCCTTGAAATAGTATCCCAAATCGAATTTTCGGATACCCATATTTAAAATTTTCTTTTCACATGCGCTCAACACGTACTGGCTGACGGAATTGAGAAAAAGCTTTTCCAAAGTCTTCTTCGCGCCCTTTCTCAACGTGGGTTTTTGCAGTAAGTAATTTGCGGTATACTCATCGGCTATACTCTCGTAGCTTTCCTTTTCGAAGTCGAAGCCGAGCTCGACGTAATAATCGGAAACGGGAAAACGGAACTTTTCTCTATAATGATTTATATCGACTTCGCGCATTCCGCGCTTATTTAAAGAAACGTTGACCGCGTCCACGCAAGCCTGCGCGTCGTCCAAAATAGTTCCGTTCCAGTCCCAAAATAAGTTGTTGTAAATCATATAAATACTCCGCTCCGCTTCCGACCAATCGTTGCTTCGCCGGACCGCTCGTTACAAGGGCAAAACGCAAAAAGCGTCATTTTCGCGTTTTGATAAGTTAAAGGCAATAAAAATTTTTTATCCTTTCTTATCCTTACTTCTTCACTTTTCACTATTAACTTTTCACTAAGTCACTCCCGCCCTTGACGATAAAAAAGCTTCCGCCTTTCTAAGGGGGAAGCCGTCAACCGCAGGTTGACTGACGAGGGTGCCGTCAATTCGGCAAGTCTTACGGCTTGTCGGTCGCGCGTATCCCGACATAGTTCATATCATAGCGGTCGATATTAGCGTTAATAATTTTAATCATATCTTCCGCGTTGTCCACGCCGTAAACTTTGTCCTCGGGAATATCGGTATAGCGCACTCTGCCGTCCATCTTGGTATCGGCGATTTTAGCCGACCAGCCGTCCACGTTATTGAACGAAACAATCAAGCGTTTCAACGCCCACGCGTTGCCGATTTCGGTAAGCGTACCGGCTCCGCCGCCTATCGCAACTACCGCGCTCGCGCCCGCGACGATCACGTTCCTATACAAATCCAAACCCGTAGGAATTACTATATCGGCATAATCGTTGGCGTCGGATACGTTAAAGCTCGGCAATATTGCGATAGTATCTCCCTCTTTATAGTTGGCCGACGCATGGGCGCCTTTAAACGCGGCTTCCATAACTCCGCGCAAACCGCCGCTCTGAACTCTATATCCGTTATCGACCAAAGCTTTTGCGGCCTCGAATGCCATTTTAGCCTTCAACCCGTTGGGGTCTATCAGCGCGTCACCTACGATTGCAACAATTTTTCTACGCATAATTCCACTCCCAAAATATAAGATTATTATTATTGTATCATATAAAACAAATTTTGTTACATACCAATCCAACAAAAATATTCTATTCCGCCCAAAAATTTTTTTCAATCTGTTGAAAATTTCTTAATATTGTAGTATACTACCGTTGCGAGCAAAATTCTTGCCCGCCAAATATCATCAATGCGGAGACGTATCGAAGTGGTCATAACGGGGCGCACTCGAAATGCGTTAGCCATTAAATTGGCACGTGAGTTCGAATCTCACCGTCTCCGCCAATTACCAAAAAGCGGATTTAAATCCGCTTTTTGGTAATCATAAAGTAGCATTAATCATCTTCGTACAAACCCATCAAAGCAAGTAACGCATCATATGCCGACATCCTTTGCGCTTCTCTCTTTGAACTTGCATAATTACAAAACGAACAATCATTTTCCTCGACAAGACATTCACAACGCCACACAATTTGCCCGTACTCATCTTTACATTCCTTAAAAGTGTATATTGGCTTGGATATTAAATTCTTTTGATAGAGTTCGTTTAATTGCCTGATTGCTTCCACATCGTCCGGATCCCCTACTGCTTCATATATAGGATCGATTATATATCCGTTTTCTTCTAACCAACCATAGAAAAGTTCCGCACATTTCTCACGCGCTTCGGAATTATTATCACCATAGCCGTTAAAGCACTTATTCTCAAAATATAGTTGACATTTATAAAATCCATAGCCGTTTTTATAAATATTGCGAGCAGTAAGTACCTTTGCTATTACAAGAGAGCTCGCCGTTTCCATTTCATATTGATAGCGCGGCAATTCACCCTCATGCGCTTGAAACCATTCTTGTACCAGCCCAACGTAATTTTGACTATTTTCAAAATCATTATTAAAATAAGCGTCGAAATCTATCATATTTTTAACAACTTCCGTCACTTCTTCCAAGTTCCAATCCGAATCAATGGCAACCGCACCTATAATTGCCTCAAACAAATCCTCTTTCACCGATACGTCATTTTGCCTATTTTGCTTTATATCACCTTTTCCCATAATCAAATATTGATGAAAACCCAATGCGTCCATAGATTTTGACAACGCCTGTTTTTTTACCAAATCCTTTTTGATGTCTGTAAACTTGCCTTCGCCGTATTTCGTTTGAAAATATTTCGGGTTGCGAAGTTTAAATTCAGCATAATCCTTTTCTTCCGTAATAACGCCGAATCTATCCATCATAATGCGGATAACAACCAAATCCAAAGCTTTGTCGCCGATAAATTCCAAAACTTCATTGTTTTGCCCGCCGTGTTCTGCCGAATACGATTTTCTAACAAATGCTTGTTGCAATAAATCTTTGTTATCAAATTGATAACCTATCGTTTGCTCGATTTTGTTCAGTTCTTCCATAATAAAGACCTCCAAAAAAATATTATTTTCCATTGGAGAATAGAAAAAAGACCCAATTAGAGCATAAAAACGCCCTCTCTCAGGTCCAATAAATCAAAATTTCAATTATAAATTAACACGACTTTCTGTCAAACCTAAACTCATCGGCAAAGCCTACGTCCGCATAGCAAATAGTGCTAATTTATATTTGGTATTTCAATCGATTGACCTATTCACCAATATGTATATAGTATAACACATTTTATCAGCCAAAGCAATTAATTATTAAAAACTTTATTTGACTCATACAAAATTTGATTTTGTGATTTTTCGATGTTATAATTCTATCATGCAAAGACCTAAATTTGAAGATATCAAGTCTTACGACGAATTTATTAAATATTATTGGTATTTTGAAGAGCTGCAAGCGATATGCAAGAATTTGCATTTGGAGTACGTCGGCGGCAAAATAGAATTAAATAAAGTTATTAAAGCATACTTTGACGGCGTGATTATTCCGCATAAACCCAAAACGGCGATAAAAAATAAAGTCGCAAATTTAACTCTCGAAACGAGTTTAATCGAATGCGGTTTTACGTTTGGTCCGAAATTCCGCGATTTTTATAGACGAGTAACGGGCGATGAAAAATTTAAGTTCACCGCCGATATGGTTGCCACCGCAAAAGCGGTTAAAAATAATAACGATACCGCGTTTACGCTCGGAGATTTGCTCGACGTAAAATACGGCAAAAAAGTTTACGCCGTATACGATAAGTCAAGCTGTCAATGGAACAAGTTTTTGAAAGATTTTTGTGCCGACGAAATTAACGACGCGTACCCCGATAAATTGAAAGCGGCAATTCGCTTTTGGGAATTACTTCGCAATTCCGATCTTCCCAAAGTCTATTCGAGAGAATTTATAGAAAACAATTCGGACAAGATATAATTCGCATTTTAAACAGAGCAAGGAAAACGTTATGAACAAAAAATTAACCGAGATGACCCTGGAAGAACTTTGGCAGCTGTTCCCTATAATTTTAACGGAGCACAATTCCTGCTGGGCGGATTGGTATACCGAGGAAGTCGCCGAACTCAAAAGTATTTTGCCGTCGGATACGGTTTACCACCATATAGGAAGCACTGCGGTAAACGGAATAATGGCAAAGCCTATCGTCGATATTCTTATCGTGGTAAATTCAATCGAAAGGCTAAATCAGACCGCGCAAATTTTACAAGACAAGGGCTATATAATTATGTCCGAGTCCGCAACCCGAATATCCCTCAATAAGGGCTACACCGAAAACGGATTTGCGGAAAAAGTTTTTCATCTTCACGTCAGATTAAACGGCGATACGGACGAAATATTTTTCAGAGATTATCTCAACACCCACCCCGATACGGCAAGCGAATACGAACGCTTAAAGCTGCGCCTTCGGAAAGAATACGAATTTGACAGAGACGCCTACACCGCAGCGAAAACGGACTTTGTAAAAAAATATACCGCTTTGGCAAAAGAGGCGTCGCATTAACGCGCCGATTGGATTATCGCCTTTTTCGGCAAAGAACTATTTACTGAATTTCTCAACTTTCATACGCAAGCGGTATTTGCTTCTAAGCGCGGCAATTTCCGTCATCATCTCCGACTTGTGGTGAACGTCCAAAGCTTCTTCGCTCTCCCATTCGTCGATAAGCAACACCGTTCCATCGTCGTTCATCGGGAAAAAATACTCGTATCTTAAATTCCCTTCTTCGGCGCGGACCCTGTCCGCTATCCCGCTCGAAACCATTTCCTCGGCAAATTTCCGAGCGTTCCCGTCGCTTCCCGCGTAGCGTATGTTTATTACGATAGACATATCAACCTCTTTTTGTTCTTATTTATTTAGGCATCCTGAAACGTAATATAGGAACCCTAAATATCAATTTATATTCGCTTAATAACCGTCCTCGCTCCGCGCAACGCTTGCGTAAAGCGAATAAAAAGCGTATCGATAATAATCTACGCCCGACTTGCGCGGTTCATTTCTTCCGCCGTAGGATACGACTCTATCGCGCCTTCTTTTTCCACCGAGCGCGCGCCATAGCGGTTGGAAAATTCGAGATACTTTTTGAGCTCGTCGGAAGACAGCGACCTCAGCGCGTCCTTGCCTATCCCGTCCGCAGCAAGAGAGTATAAAAACGAACCTATAAACGCGTCCCCCGCGCCCGTAGTATCGACGACGTTTGCCTTCTCGCCCGCGACTTCTACGGAAATTTTTTCGTTTATCGCCGTCGCGCCACCGCCGCCTTTCGTCAACAAAACCAGCTTCACGCCGGCATTCAACAATTCGCCGAGCGCGTCCTTTATATCCGTCTTGCCCGTAATAAACTCTACCTCGTCTTCGGATAATTTCAATATATCGCATCTCGGCAAAAATTCGTTTACGGCTTGCTTCAATCTATCGGTATCCCGCCAAAGCGCGAAGCGCAAATTCGGATCGAAAGAAATAATCGCACCCTCGTCGCGCGCGTATTCGATAGCCCTGACGTGGGCTTTTTTCATGGGAAATTCGCCTAGGGACACCGAGCAAAAATGCAAGGCGAAGCAGTCCTCGAACCACTCTTTTTTCAAATCGGTTTCGCTCAAAAGCATATCCGCGCTCGGATTGCGGTAGAACGAAAAACTCCTCTCGCCGTTCCTGTCTCGGGACACGAACGCAAGCGCGGTATTCGCCTCGTCCGTTCTCGATACGCAAGAACAATCTATTCCGTTCGCCGTCAAATACTTTACTATCTTATCGCCGAAAGCGTCGCGCCCGAGCATGGTTATCAGCCTCGCCTCTCCGCCGAGTTTCGCATACGCGCCGCAAACGTTTGCCGGCGCGCCGCCGACTTTGGGGCGAAACTCGCCCGCGTCCTTAACCGCGCAATCCTTATCGGCGGCAATCATATCGATAAGCGCTTCCCCGATAGCAACAAGCTTTTTCATACGTCAATCCTCTTACAAAATTTTCAATGTTGTCCTAAAAATCGTATCAATTATCGTCTTCCCCGTCGGGCTCTTCGACGTTCAAACCGAGTTGCTTTGCCAAATCTATAACGTCGTCCATTTTCACGTCGCAAGCGTCCGCGAACGAATCAAGCACTTCGCTTACTTTCTCCTCGTCGCCGACAAATTCGTAGTTCTCGCCCCCGTCTTCACCGAAAGTGACTCTAAGCACGATATAACCGTAATCCGTCATATCCTCGTCGTCCGCCGGCGCCGCGACGATATAGGTTTCGCCGTCCGATTTTATTTTTCCGCAACGCACGTACTCGCTGTCGTTCCCGTCCGAATCGGTAAACACGATTATCCCGCCCATTCCGCTTTCGAAGTCGTCCAAGCCGCCCCGAGCGTCCGTAGGCTCTATCGCGCCCTTTTTAGACGTACCGTCGTTATTCATCGTTCTCCTCCCGTTTTTTGTCTTTTTATAAGTTGCAATCTTCCGCCGATACCGAACCGTTCGATAAATATCGACCGTTAAGGGTTCTTGTGCGCTAATTTAGGGAACCTGTATCCTTATTTTCATCATTTCCTTCGGCTTCCGCGCCCGCCGCCTTTTCTCCGTCTTTTTGCGCCAATTTATTGGAGTTCATACTCTTTCTGTAAACCACGAAGCGATTCCATAAAAACTCCAATGTCAGGTTTTGCACCATGCAAATAAACAAAACAAGGTATTCGTTCAAGCCCTTCTTGACCGTCAAAAAGTCGGTAAGCCAAGTAGAATACGGTGTAAACGCCGCGTAGAACGCAAAGACTAGAAGCATGGCGATCGGCACGTTGCTTGCCGACTTAAAGGTGTAACGGCGGTTGACCGTAAAGTTATACAACACGCTTAAAACGAGAGCTATGAGATAGCTGACCCAGTAGTTCCAGTGAAAAACTTCGTTCATAAGCGTGAACGTCAAAAGCTGAATTATCCCTGCTCCGCACGAAAAAAGCACGAACTTTACAACTTGTATAAAATTTTGTTTCGGCGTCAATTTCTTCTTTTCGCCCACATTGGCGGAACCGCCGTTATCGGCGCAATTTTCGCTCGGCTCTTCGTTTAAATCTTTTTTCGACATAAATCCCCCTTCGTTTCAAAGGGCTGCTCGTTATCGAACAGCCCCTCGATCATGTAAAATCTTAAAACCGACAATTTTCAAACGCAGAATTATTCCTCGGTCTCTTCGGTTGCCGCAACGTCGGCAACTACGGGTTCTTCCGCAACTGCGGGCTCAACGTCGAAGGTCGGTTGTTCGTCAGCCGTTTCTTGCACGTCCTCGACGGGTGCGCTTACTTCTGCGGCAGGTTGCGCTTCGACGGGCGCCTCGGCTTTTAAGTGGCTATCCATAAACTCGAACGCCTTCTTAAAGCACTCTTTGGAAATTTTCTTATACATATCCATATGGAAGCAGTGATTCTCCATAAATTTATGGCTTGCAAAGGTTTCAACTTCAACGCCCGCTTCTTTTAACTTACCTTCGAGTATCTCACCTTGACCTTTGCAGAAGATATCCTTTTCGCTCATGGCAAGGAAGCTCGGGCACCAATCGGAATTAACGAAACCGATAGGTCCGATTTCTTCGATAAATTTATAGTCCTGCAAATTGGAGAAGTCTTTCTTCAATCCGAAGTCCTTGCCGAGATAGCATCTGCCTATATCCCAAACGAGTTTGAACGGCAATTTCGTAAGCGACAACGCCGCAATCAAATCGTAAGGTCCGCAGAAAGATACCAAAAGCGCGGGCTTAACAATGCACTTCGGCGCGCCTATTTTCTCGCAAAGAGCGGGATTAGCCGCCATCGCTACGATATACGTCGCCATGTATGCCCCCGCGCTGTCGCCGGTAACGCACACCCTATTTAAATCGATATTAAACTTTTCCGCGGTTTTAACAAGGTGATTAAGCGCGTTCATGCAGTCGATGACGCCTGCGGGATACGGATCCTTAGGTCCCAAACCGTAATTTATATTCATGGTAAAATACCCGTGACTTGCAAAGCGTTTGCAAAGACTCTTTCTATGTTTCTTGTCGCCCTTGACGAAGCCGCCGCCGTGGATGTTCAATACGACAGGCATTTTCGCGCCGCTGTCCGCCAATTTCGGGTCGTAAAAATATTCCGCGGTACAAGCGTGCGGTCTTGTTTCGTCATAAACGAACGGTTCTTCCTGCACTATACCGGGATAACGACGATAATTCTGTCCGGGATGACAAATAATATCGATAACTTTGAATAAAAATTCCGAACGAGTCATAAATCCTCCTAAATAAACGTAGTAATATTAGATATTATACACTTACTCAATAAATAATTCAACATAAAAAACAAAAATAATCATAAAATTTATACCGCTGTGATTGACAATCGTCCCGCAAACGACTATAATATTCCTTGCAAATATAGCTTTGCGCCATTAGCTCAATTGGATAGAGCGTCGGTCTACGGAACCGAAGGCTAGAGGTTCGAACCCCCTATGGCGCGCCACAAAAAAGACATTGACATACTCGTCGGTGTCTTTTTTGTCGCCATCAGGGGGTGAGAATCCTCTAAAAGAGGTTCGCAAAATTGCCGCAGGCAATTCTGATGAGGTACGATACGCTCTTTAAAGCTAATATCTTCGCAGCACGAATATATTTTATTAAAGCAACAAGGAATTTTCAATTTGTATTTGGTCAATCTTTGTTTTTAAGATTACCTAATGCTTCGGCATTATTTGATATTATCATACCGACAGTTTGACAGCCGTTCATTGCCGCACAGTCCCCGCAGGTTTCGAGAGTTTTACCGAGCGCACATTGTCTTATAGGACAAAGACTATCGCAAAAAGGAGTTTTGACTCCGTCCGCGCGGCAACCCTCGCAATTTATCATTTCGGGTGTAATTATCACTCCGTTCATCTCGGACCAAAGTTTCGAAACCGTTTCGCGTAAAGCGTTATCGTTATTCAGCGTAGCAATTCTCGCATCGCATTTTTCGCAATCAAGTCCGCAATATGCTATAAGTTTTTTCATAAGTATTTAACCTCAAAATTACTGTTTAGCGTACAATATTATATCATTTTTTACTTTACAGGCTCTTTATCGCGTATGCGACTTTTTGAATAAATTTATCGTAATCGTTAAAAACGATAGCGCTTCCGAAATCAAATTTCAAATTGGAAACAGTCATATCAAACTCGTTTTTCAGATAATAGGTTTCATACTCTTTTTTATTGGAAATTTTAGCGTCAGCATTTTGGTCTTGAATATGTACGATAAACACGAGCGTTTTATTTGGCGTATGCAAGAACGTATCGACGTCGTCGTTCGACAACTTAATATATTTATTTAAATTATGTTCGTTTATCTTTTCCCACTTCGAAATATCACCGTCCTTATCGAAATACGGTATTTTATCGGGAATTACAAAAATTTGAAAATACGGAATTTTGGCGCAACGAATATTTGCCGTTTCCCCAAGCATATTTTCGAAATAATTATTTGAATTTTGCGAATAGTTGCTCATTACGTATTTTACGGCAATGCCGGCAACGGGTTTTTTATTTTCTTTAACGGTTATATCTACGGCTTTGTCTACGTAACGTCCCTGAATTTTATGCTCTTTACCGTTTCCGTACCCCAACGAGTAAACGGAGTAGCTTTTATTGCCTAACCGCTCTTGCAAATCTTCCGAAATTGCGCCGTGCAAAACGCATAATTTTTTATTGCTTCTTGCGCCTGTTTGCAAGTAAGTAATAAACGACTCTTTGAGAATAGCTAAAAATCTATCATTGTTCATTTGCGAATCCGTTCCTTTGTGCGTATTTATATTCAAGATAATTTTTTAAATCCTTTGACGAAAAAGTATAGTAGCCGCCGTTTTTATATTTGCCGAGCAACGATATATAAGAAATAAAATCTTCACAATATAACATCTCTCTTAATTCGCTTTCGGCAACTTCCGTCAAAATGTATAATCCGCTGTAAACCCCGACGCCTTTATCGCATTTGATAAGTTTCAAATCGGATTGTTTTTTCAATAAAGCGTTGACGGAATATTTGCATCGGTAAACGTCGTTTATCCCTTGCGTTCGCCCAAACCCGTACCAGCCGCTGTTTTTTTCCAAACTGCGTTTTAACAGCAAGTCTTGATGCGTTTCGAAATAATCTTTAATTTGCGAATTTGCCGTCAATTCCTCAAAAGGCACCAACTTGCCTTTCGAGTAAGGGAAAATACATTTATACCGTTGCCCCGTCGACGCCTTGACGATAGGTATCGTATACTCGTCGAAATCAAACTTACCGATAAAAAATTTATCCGCAAGCGTAGCAAAACCGTTTTTGACGGCAAACTTATCTTCTGTTTGCGTAAACGTTAAAACTTTCTTTACTTCTTGCAAACTTCTTTTATCGGCAAAATAGAAATTATCGCAAATATAGTAATCTTCGACGCATAACGTATCGGCAAAATGCGGGGCGGCGTTTTTGTCTTCAATCCGATAATAATCGATAGTTGTTCGCTTACGGTTATTTTTTAAAATCGCAATAGCCGTGTAAGTTGTCGTGTCAAACGCCTGAAAATGCTGCAAATCGGCGATTTTATCGAGCAAATTGTTGTTTACCAAATGCCGGCGCATATATTTGCCGGCAATACTGTTGAAAAACGAACTCGGCGTGATATAACCCAAAATACCGTTTTCATTGAGCATCTTTAATCCGATTTCATAAAATACAATGTATAAATCGGTCATGCCGTTTTGAGCGAAAGAAAACTTCTTTATCTCGTCAACGGAACCGCCCAAATTATGGACTCTTACGTAAGGCGGATTTCCTAAAACAAAATCCATTTTGCCGTTATATTCGTCCACCGTCAAAGCATCAGCGCAATTTATATCCCACTCAACGCCGTTTAAACCGTAAAATCCAACTGCTTTATTTAAATTTTCAATACACTTTTTACTTGCGATTTCGTCAATCTCTATCCCGTGAATATAAACCGACAATTCTTCTGTCAGCTTTTGCAAGTCGTTATTAATCTTTAAAAACTCATTGCAATATCTCTTTACGACGGAAACCAAAAACGCGCCGTCACCGCAGCTGTTGTCAATGACGTGCTTTTCCAATATCGCCCCTCCGCAGTAACTCGACAAATCAAGAATTTCGTTGACGATAAATTCGGGCGTATAAAAACACCCTTTCGATTTTTCGGTTGATACCCTTGACGCTTCCTCTTTCATATGAATGTTATTATACCATATTTATACATTCTCCGCAATAGTTTCGATTGTTCGAGCGCGCTTAAAATTCAACTTCGACGCCGTTGGCGGATACTTAAAAAACGAATAAACCGGTGCGTATATAGACCGCGAGTTCAAGTTTGCGATTATTTTGTAATCAAACTATATTGGTAAGTTTAGAGTTCTTATATTGTACTAATTGATACCTATACTGCGGTTATCAGGCAATTCAAAATTCGCGTTCGCCTTAAAATTTCTTTTTCTCGCCTTGCGTCCGACCTTACGCGTCAATAAGCCTTTGGCAATGGCTTTAACGAAGTGACGATTCTAAATCCGCTCGTGAAAGTCGGAGTCGGATATGGAATTGCGCGGTAAACAAACAAGGAACTAAACGAGTACAATAACGAGTACAATAACGAGAATAATATAAACTTTAAATTATTTATTATTATAAAAGCCATTAATATCGTTTGACTTTTTGCGGACATTTTTGCTAAAATGTTCGTATATTTTTAATTTCCTTAGGAGGAACGCATGAAAAAATTTCTAACAGTTATTTGCATCGCTATCGTAGCGGCAACGCTATGCCTGTGCTTTGCGGGTTGCAACCAATCCACCAAGATTTCGATCAACCCCAGCAAATCCTCGTATACCGTCGGTATCGTTCAGCTCGTTAATCATCCCGCATTGGACGCAGCTACGCAAGGCTTTAAGGACGCGCTTACCGCAGAACTTGAAAAAGAAGGCAGAACGGTTGTATACGACTATCAAAACGCAACCGGTGACAGCGGTCTTTGCACGACCATAGCAAACAATTTCGTTTCCAAGAAATACGATCTCATTATGGCGAACGCCACCGCGGCATTGCAAGCTGCGTCAGGAGCTACTTTGAATATCCCCATTCTCGGCACGTCCATTACCGAATATGGCGTTGCTTTGGAACTCACTGACTTCAACGGCGTTATCGGCAACAACGTTTCCGGAACGAGCGACCTTGCTCCTCTTACCGAGCAAGCTAAAATGATGGTTGAGCTTCTCCCCAACGCGAAGAAAATCGCTCTTTTCTACTGCTCCGCCGAGGCTAACTCGAAGTACCAAGTAGAAACCGTTAAAGCTTATCTCGAAGGGCTCGATAAAGGCATTACCGCCGACCTCAAATCCTTTGCCGATTCCAACGAAATCGACGCACAAGCAAGAGCTATCGTAGGCGCAGGTTACCAAGCCGTTTATATTCCTACCGATAACACCGCCGCCGACAACACCGCGACGATCGACGCTATTTTCGGCGCGGCTAATATCCCCGTATTCGCGGGCGAGGAAGGCATTTGCGCAGGCTGCGGCTTTGCTACCCTTTCCATAAGCTACTACAACATCGGCGTAAAAACCGGTAAAATGGCTGCCGAAGTTCTTTTGGGCAAAACCGATATAACCAAATTGGCTATCCAATACGACGAGGAGCCCGTTAAAAAGTACGTGAAATCCAGATGCGAACAGTTCGGCGTTACCGTTACCGAAGACTACGAAGAAATCGTTATCGAATAATGACATATTCCCGATGAAGGGAAACATCTTGTAAAAAATCATCAAAAGAAATTGCCGTCACAGTGTAAAAGCTGTGACGGCAGCATAAAGGAAAAAAATGGCACTTTTCAATGCATTGCCCGGAGCCATAGCACAGGGGCTCATTTGGGGCGTAATGGCAATAGGTTTATTCATATCTTATAAAGTCCTCGACTTCGCCGATTTGACGGTAGACGGTTCAATTTGTACCGGCGCGGCGGTTTGCGCCGTGTTGATAGCGGCGGGAGTGAACGCTTGGGCGGCTATAATAGTCGCTTTTATCGCGGGCGCTCTTTGCGGAATTGTCACGGGACTTTTCCATACGGTTATGGGCATACCGCCAATCCTTGCCGGAATTTTAACCCAACTTATACTTTGGTCGGTAAACCTTAAAATTCTCGGCAAATCCAATATGCCGGTCAATGGTAGAAACAACTACGTCATCTTGACGCAATTAAACGTCGGAATGGCGATACTTGCCGTAGCCGGATTTATACTCGTTTCTATCGGACTTTTGTACGCCTTTTTCGGCACGGAAAAGGGCTGTTCGATAAGAGCTACCGGCAGTAACGAAAATATGGCGCGTGCGCAAGGAATTAACGTAAAAGTAAACAAAGTTATCGCGCTCGCAATCTCAAACG
>CAYVEU010000027.1:0-16864 GCA_964450015.1 uncultured Christensenella sp.
CGAAGCGCCTCTTTTTTATCCTTAATTAGCGATAGCGTCTTCATTAGTGAAACGTCTTCATTAGCGCAAGCGTCTTCATGCCGTAGGCGCTTCATTTAAAAAACCGCCCTTAAGGCGGTTTTTTGTGTGTTTAGAGAACGAAAATACTGCCTTGATTATTCTACAAATTCAACCGAAATTTTGTTCGATAAAATACACTGCGCATATGAAGTATTAATAATGTTTTTTACAAAGCACTTTTAACTTCTTTTCAACCTCGAGATTAGGGACAACAGCAATTTGTTCTAATTCTCGATTAATCTGCGACCGCGCGCACTCAATTTCTATCTCATTTTCACTATGTAATTTGTCTTTATACTTTGCTAAAATTTTATCAAACCGTTCCCCATATTCTTTTACACTCGCAGCCAACTCTTGAAGCACTTTAACATCTAAGTCTAACGCAGTTCTCCAATCCCAATAACTTACAACATCGCCAGAGTGCTTGCTTAAAAAATCGTCCAACTCCGCCATTGTTTCGTCGCTCAATTTTTCATAAAAAAGTATTCTATCCATTACTAATATCCTCCTACATTATAATTAGTATAGTAGTTATATGCATATCTACTTGAAAAATGTCATTTATTTTTCCATTAAACTATAAAATCTTAAAATAAATGTTGTTTTCTTATGACTTGACTCTTCACTGCAATCAAATTTTCTCTTTTAATGTCATCCCATATTATCGTAGGACAAGTCAATAGTTTAGCTTGACAAATTTCAAAATATTTCTTTATTACAGCTCTCGTTAATTCTTCCAACTCCTTACGATTGGACCTATTAATATTAGCATAATCCCCTTCGTGTGTAGATACTGAACGATATTTATAAAACTCTTTCATATTGTTATAAATCATGCTTATCTCACCATCATTTTTCCCAACCATAACCGCAACTCTTTTTGCTAGTGCTTCCTTTTTCCCTTGTTCACCCTTCTTTATCATCATAGCTTCTAATGCTGATATTAACTTCTCGAATTCAGTTTCAATTCCTATTTGATCCAATGCAAAATTAAATATATCTATAATTTTTTCCATTGCATCATAAATTGCTGTGTAATTATCTTTTATAAATTGATTACAAGCAATAATTTCATCTTTCGTTAAGATAAAAAAATCTTTATTTACTGCACTCCTATTTTCATTAAGAACCATAACATTATTATCATATCTTATTCCAAATAATACTATCTCTTGATTAATAAATATGTGCTTAACTCCAATATAACCGTGCTTAAAAATACGCAACAAATTTACTATACGATAAATATATCGTTCCGCACTCTCTTTTATTTCCCCCATTTTTGCAAGCATTTCTTTATTATGAATAGGATATTGTTTATACGGTTCCATTGTAATGGTTATTGCGTCTTTTCTATCGATATATAATCTAAAATATTTATTATCTCGAATCGGATTCAACACCTTGTCATAGTGAAATAATAATCTCCCTGTTCCATCTGTGATTTGATGTTTGTACCTAAAATCATCAATATTTATGCTTTCTATCTTATAATCATTTAAGAAGTCAATGGATAATATGGAGTCATCGCAACCTAAAATAAGTGTTTCAATGTGAGTATTTGCTTCATTAGTAAATTCCATCTTTCTCTCCTATTCAATGGCTTGTCTGATTATATCAAAGAATTAAACAAAAAGCAACAATCTACCATAATACAAAAAGTCAGAGCAAATTACTCGGACTTTTCTTCTATTATTTCTTCTACTAATACTCCACCTTTTAATATTGTTTAGAGTATATATCAAAATGTCAGATTTGTAAATATAGTCTATTAGATCCCTAGCCTCTGCCAACTCGAAGTTATTTTAGCAATCCTCTACTAATTCTATACCACACTTGAACGTCACAATTATTCGTTTATCTGGCATTACTCTAATGTACTCCACCATTCTATGTAGCACGATTGCATCTTCAAGTTCAAAGATGTTTTCCAAATCACAAAATTCTTTCTTTATGCGTTTTATTTCACTGCTAACTTTTTCTCGTGAAGCTATAATTGCCTGAGCCGTATTAAGTTGTTCTCGAAGTGCTTTTATTTTGCTATGTGTTTCTTTGATAATTTCCAAACATCGTTCTTTATTACTATTCTTCTCCGATAGTTTTTCTATATATTGATTGCTTAGCGATGTTAAATTCTTAATCTCTTGCTCTATAGCGCTTACGTTCAATATATCGTCATCGCCCGTAACCGCATACGAGAGTCCCGAAATAATTAAATCCAACCCTTCTTTTTGTTGCTTGACTTTCCGCATTGCTCTATTGATTGCATTGTTGAGCTTAGTTTCTTCAACGCTTAATGAATGAGTGCAAAATTTAGTTCCGTGTTCGATGCGACTCAAACATCTCCATACTCTTATCTTCTCCCCATTACGAACCCAAGTAATTCTCCTATATGGGCTACCGCACTCACCGCATATCAAAAGATTGGATAATACATATTTACCCGTATATTTACCCTTACCCGTTATGCTTTTATCCGACGTCACTCGCTTGTTACTACGCTTGGCTATTTCCATTTGAACGTGTTTGAATGTATCTTTATCTATTATTGCTGGGTGATTATTTACGATTAGATACTTAGCCATTTCTCCACGATTCTTCTTTACTTTCTTGGAAATCGGGTTTTCCGTGTATGTTTTCTGCAAAAGCATATCCCCAGTATATCTCTCATTCATAAGCATAGACTGAATAATTGCTTTACTCCAAACTAATTTGCCTTGTTTCGTCTGTATCTTTTCCGCTTCTAGGTATTCTTTTATTTGATCTAAACTCTTGCCGTATGTATATAATTTGAAAATTGTTCTTACAACTTCCGCTTCTTCCGGTACTATTTCGGGCTGTCCGTCATTCCCTTTTCTATACCCTAATATATTATATCTAAAAGCAAAAGTACCCGTCTTCATTCTTTGCTGTATACCCCACCTTACGTTCGCGCTTATATTTTCGCTTTCCGCTTGTGCTATAACGCTGTGAAAGCCTATGAGCATTTCGCTGTCGGCTTTAAGAGAATCAAGGTTCTGTTCTTCAAAGAAAACTCCAATGCCAAGCGCTTTTAATTGACGGACATATTTCAAGCTGTCTACGGTATTTCGGGCAAAACGGGCAACGGATTTAGTAAGTATTAAATCAATCTTGCCTTTCTGACAATCTTTAATCATTCGCATAAACTCTTTACGTTTTTTATCTTGCGTACCCGTAATACCCTCATCCGCATAAATATCTACAAAACGCCAACGAGGATTTTTGGCAATCGCTTCTGAATAATGGGATACCTGCGCCTTATAGCTTTCAAGTTGATCTTCGCTGTCTGTACTGACGCGGCAGTATGCTGCTACTCTTAACAACGCATTCTCATTAGAATGTTTAGACAGCAAAGGATTAGCGTCAATCTTCGTTACTAATTTTGCTTGCATCTATGCTTTCCTCCTTGTTTGTTATTACAGCTCCGTTTGCAAATTTAATAGCATATTCGTCCTTGCCCATAATCAATACTTTATGAACAGTATTACGAAGTAGCTTAACATCAATGCCGCCACTCCCAATCGCTCGTTTTATTTCCTCAAAAACGAAATCCGAGTAAACACTCTTATCTTCTTTACAGGCAGAAAACTTAACGGATGCCAACTGAAACAATAATGTTTTACCCGTTTTGAAGCTGGGTGTATTCTGATCGTTCATTCTTGCTATCTCATTTGTCAAACGCATTATCTCGGTTGTTTGTTTATATCCAACATTTTCAAGCGTTTGCAGAAGCAATTTAGGTGCTAAAAACACCTTTTCGAAAATCTGTTGTGCTGATTTCACGATGCTTTCATCTGTCGGTCTTTTTCCGAATTTACAACCGTTTTCGCAAACCCACCTCTCTTTTTTATTGCTATCATAAATACGCTTGAACTTGCCGCCACACTTCTCACAATACACTTTTCCTTTCAGATACTCTATTTCATTCGGCATTTGTCTTTTCCTTACACGCTTGCTTTCCATTATGCTGTGCGCTTTATCAAACGTTTCCTTATCGATAATCTGCGAAAACACTCCGTTTCCTAAATACCGTTCGTCCACAATGATATGATGTAGTCTACCCTTATTCCATTGTGCAACACTTTCTTTGAATATAGAATCCTTTGCATTTAATGCTTCTATCAATACGCTTAATGGGCTACCTTTACAATATTCGACGAATATACCTTTAACGACTTCCGCTTCTATCTCGTCTATAACTATTTCTCCGTTGCTCATCTTGTAGCCTAGCGGCAACATTCTGTTTTTCATATTCCGTCCTCCATATTAACTTTCAACTCAAGTCCGCATTTCAAATTAAAAGTGAGTTCGCCGTTTTCTTCAACGTAAATACGTTCCACTATTTCATTGTATAAATCTTTGTTGAACTCCGATATACACCCTATTGACGAAACTAATCTTTCTAAATTTCGCAAGCTATCAATGCAACTTTCCTCTTCATCGCTATTGATGATTTTTAATCGCCGACTTCTCAATTCGGTTATTTGATTTTTTAGTTTATCCGTCTGTTCGTAATATGTAACTTCGTCTAAAATACCTTGGGCAAAAAGCTCTGAATATACTTTATTCTGCTCAGACAGGAATACGATTTGTTTGTCTATCTCTATAATCTCATCATGAATGCCACCCGCTTTTATTTTCAACGATTGCAGTTGTAATAACGTATTGTGAATGACGATTTTGCTGTTCTGTTTTAATGTATTAAACATCTTAATAAATGCTTGTCTTAGTACGATATCCGATTGCGCAGGTGTTCTGCACATATCATCTGTCGTACCTTGCTTACGACATCTCCAAAATAATTCCCCGTTTCTCTGGGTTGCTCTAAACGTCCAACCGCACTTGCGGCAGTATATCTTCCTAGCAAAGAACTCTTTGTTTGGAACAATTTCTTTGCCAATCGATATTTTATACCTTTCGCATTTTTCTTTTAATATAGCCTGCACTTTATCGAACGTATCTTTATCTATAATCGGCTCGTGCGTTCCGGTGTAATAATACTTCGGTAATTCTCCTCTATTTGGAACTATTCTTAAAGGCAAACTATTCGGAGAATACCGCTTTTGTAATAGGCAGTCGCCTATATACCGTTCATTGGTCAAAATGTATCCTATCGATTTTGTAGTAAAACTCAAACCTTCATACGTCTTGTTTATGTAACGTTTAATAAGACACTCACCCATTCCCGAAAGATAGAGTTCATATATCTTTTTGACTATCTCAGCTTCCTTCGGTTCTATTACAAGCGCTTTTTCTTTAAGCCTATACCCAAACGGTGCACTTGCAAGATTATACGTTCCGTCAGCCATCTTCATTCTACTTGCTACGGCTACACGCCTAGACGCCGAAAGCGCTTCGCTTTGCGCAAACGCACTCTTTATATACAGTATCATTTCCGAGTTCATTCGCTCGGTATCTATGTTGTCGTTTTCAAAAAGTACGCTTACTCCGTTTGACTTGAACAACCTTACCGTTTCTATACACTCCAATGCGTTACGAGCAAAACGGGTTACGCTTTTTACTAGCACCCTATCTATCTTTTTCTTTTTTACGTCGGCAATCAACCGCTTAAAATCCTCACGTTTGGCTATTGACGTTCCCGTTATGCCCTCATCTGCATAAATATCCACAAGGCGCATATTAGCATTACTGTTAATATAATCCGTATAGTATTTAACCTGAGCAAAGAACGAATTTAACTGATCGCTCGAATCAGTGCTGACACGGCAATATGCCGCTACCCTTAACTTATCGGACAAGTCATTCTGCTTTGTCGCCTTTATAACTCTAACATCCTTTACTATATTCATAACGGCATACCTCCTTTGATAAATCACAGCGGAATTGGCTCACACGCCATAGTTTCCGCACATCTTTCATTTAATCGTTTTAATATATTTTTATCTACTGTTCCTTTCGCCAATATTTGCTTTATAAGTGAATATGCGGCTAAGTAAGTAAACTCTTTTTCATATTTGTTTTGTTGTACCGTAATGTCCAATCCATCCTCCAACTATGAAAAATGGAGCGTATAGTTTTACGGCATAGACACCTATACTCTCCATCTCTCAATGGTGTACTCCGTGTCTATGCCGCTTGGCATCACGTTAGTTTAGCGGCTGTCCGCTATTCCGAAAAATTATTCTCCTTTCGGCTCATACTTTTCTTTTAATGCTTGGAAGCCTGCCGCAATCACGGCAACCTTCGTAATCCTATGCTTTGATAAAAACTCGTCTATCTCGTCTGCAAATTGGCGGTCTACGCTTGTTCCCCATACCTTGCACTTTGCTTTGCGTTCATCCTTGTGCTTTTCTTCGTATGTTCGCTTTCTCTCGCGTTCGGGTGTGCTTTCTTTACGTTCCATACTTTGATTCTCCTTTACACATACACAAGTTCGTTCAAGATTTCCTCGTCAATGCGGTTCTTGATTTCCGTTTCGATTTGTAAATCTTTAATAAAATCGCCAGTCTTTTTGTACCACTCCGACTTTGACAGTTTCTTGTACATAACTTCGTACATTCGTTCCGCTTGTTTGTCGATACCATACAAGTATTCGGGTAAGTCCCCTGCAAGAGCCCAAAACTTAGCTACGTTGTGTTCTTCTAGGTATTTTTTTGCAAGCGTACCGTATTTGCCATAGATGTGCGTGTTGGGCTTTACAAGTTGTCGATATACTTTTATTTCTTCAACCGTCAAGCCTTCTCCGCTTTCTGCTTTTCTCAAAATCTCTGCCTTGTTCATACTAACCTCCTATTTTAGTGCTGTCGTATTAATACGATACAGTATGAGTCCGCGTTCGTCAATAGGCTTTTTCGATTTTTTTTAAAAAAATTTTAGACCTATTAACTTGCTACTAACGAAGCAATTCCGCGCACTAAATACGGACAAGCGACTAGAATTACCGCTATCACTACTATGCCTATAAGGTAGTTCACAAGCATCTTTTTCGCTTTTTGTTTATCCTCGTTCTTATGCGCTACGATTATCGCTATACCCATAACAATGCTCCACACTCCCGATACGGCAAGAAGTACCCACCACATATACGGTTTATATTGCAAGAACAGATACTCTACATAATTGGATACTTCCTCATATTGGTCGCCTAAGTCTTGAATATAGCTAAATCCGCAAACAGTACAAGAGTAAGTCCGCGCCGTTACTCCACCGTCCGTTTGCACGTCTGTTATTTCGTAATTATGTCCAAACGCGGTTATCGGCGTATCGTGCTGGTCGCCGCACCTCGTACATATGTGGTGTCTGTTCCCGTCGTCCACGCAAGTCGCCGTCATAGTTACCTCGGACGCATATTTATGTCCGAGTGCTTTCGTCACGTCGGTTTCATACTCATAACCGCACCGCGTACAAGTATGGAATATGCAACCGTTTTGGATACAGCTTACTTCTTGCGTCCTTTCGGTATAATAATGACCTAGGGCAAAAGTTTCGTCAGTAGTATATTCATCAGAACAAACCGAACACTTATGAAGCTTATACCCTCTTTCCGTGCAAGTTGCTTCAACGGTAGTAACCTCATAGTTATGCCCTTTTGCCTGTGTATAATCGGAAACGTACTCATAATCGCACCGTTTACATTCATAGGTTGAATAACCGCCTTTCAAACAAGTAGGCTCAAGCACCGTAACCTTAAAGTTGTGTCCTAACGCCGCCGTATACTCATCTCGGTATGTATATTCGCAAACGGTACATTTATATATGGTATAGCCACGCTCCGTGCAAGTTGCCTTTACGACAGTCTTATCATACTTATGACCGCCCGTAGTCAGATACTCGGATTTATATTGATAATTACATACCGTGCAAGTATAAATATAATGTGCGCCTTCCGTGCAGTTCTCTCCGATAAGTTCTTGGGTAAACTTGTGTCCTTTTTGCTGAACATAATCGGAATTGTACGACGTATCACAAGTAAGACATTTATAAACGCTATATCCCTTTTCCGTACAAGTCGGATTAACGGTCTGTACTACCACAAAAGCGTGTGCAATCGTAAAGCGGTATGTATTCGACCTATTGCTTGAATTTGTTATGACAAATGTATATTCCCCCTCGGTTGTTATCCAAGTGCCTTTTGTATACGGCTTATCGTTCAATCTACCTGTGGACGTACCGTCCCAAGTTATGCGGTAATGGTTTTTTGTATTATCTTGCTCAACCGTCGCTGTAGGAACGGCAACTTTAAGTTCTATCCACTTTGTTTCCGAACGATTACCTACGGAATCTTCCGCATAGAAATAATACCGCCCGTCCGAATCGGTTGTTTTTACGCTGTAACTTCCGCCCTCTGCCACCGCATACTCCGTCATAAGCGGCGTTTTATAATACAACTTGCAAGGACTCATAGCATCGGTTGCCTTTACTGTAAAATCGTATTCCGTCTTTTCATAAAACGCGCTTTGACCGCACGAAAGTACGGGCGCGACGTTATCCAAAGTTACCGTGTATGTTGCCGACACATTATCCGCATAATCTACACAATAAAACGAATATGTGCCGTTGGTTGCCAATTGCGTTCCGTTGGGATACGACGAATAAGCGCTTGCGTTCGGCTTTTTAACATAAATCGATTTGACTCCGGTAAGTGTATCGATCGCGTCAAACTTAATATAACTTGCTTTCGTCGAAGTGCCCGAAACCAATGCCGTATTTTCTCCGTAAACTGTTCCCGATGGTTTTGTAGTATCGAAATAAACCATTTTGATTTCCGAATAATTCCCTGCCTTGTCTACCGCTCTGAACTGGTAAAGTCCGTCTGTTGCGGACGTGTCTATTACCGTTCCCGAAGTATACGTTGCCCACGAGATATGTGACGGAGAAGTATATTGAATATAATCTATGCCGCTCCCTATATCACTAGCCACACAACTGAACGCAGTATTTATATGTTCTCTTGATATTGTTGAACCGCTTGTATTTTTAATGGCAATCGTAGGACAAGAAGAATCGTAATAAACATATCTTACGCCGGAAGAATTACCCGCTTTATCTTTTGCATAAAAAGCATACAGCCCGTTTGTACCGTTTACCGTTACCGACGTGCCGACTGCGCCAAATGAGTTATCGTTTGGTCCTTTCATATACAAGTTTTCCACACCGCTACCCGAATCGCTCGCGCTTACGGTAAGTGCGGAATTGGTAAACTGCCCTGTCTGCGACGATGAAGCACCATTTATCGTCGGAGATTTCGTATCGACAACGAATGCGGTTGTCGCCGTCATACTGTACCAAGCATACGCGCGATTGATCGTCCACCCTGCGCCTTGCATTTCGCAAGTTATTGAATAAGTATCGTCCGATAAATTACTTAAAGACAACGTTCCTTCCGATGCCGAACCGATCTGAGTTCCTGCACTATTTTCAACCGTAATACTTTTATTTAACCAATCTCCCGCTAAGATGATAGAAAGATTTTTTTCTCGTACAGCTCCACCGATGCCGACTGTCGCGTCTCCTGAGGTCGCACTGCCATACATAGAAATTTTTACCGTGGTATTAGTTGCACTGTTACCTTGCACCGTTGCCTCTGTCGTAGCGGTTGCGGAGCTTCGTACCGACGTACTTGTATTGTAATGGTAATAATGCGTATAGGCAAAAGTCATTGTATATTTTGTAATAGTTATCGCCGACGCCGATTGAGTTTCTTTGATACCGCTAACAAACGCTACGCCGATTAATAATATCAAAAGCGCAACGATGAACAATCCTATTATCAAATGATTAAACTTCGTTTTCGTTCTCACTTTGTTCCTCCTCTTTTTTGTTTTCTTCGTTAAATAAATCCTGCATATAGTCACCTGCCGTAATGCGTATACAAGCACGCAACTCCGTAGAACCTATAAAAAATGCTTGTCCCGTAACTGCCGAGATAATCATTCGTTGTTCCTCTTGATTGAACCCGTCCCCCGCCGAATAAACATCTAAAACGTCTTTCATATCAGGTGCGGACAGTTTAAATATGAACGTGTACTGACTGTTCTTTATAATCGCGCTCGTCTTTCCTCTTAGTACCTCGTTTGCGTTCCAATCCGCAATGTTCTGTGTCGCAGGAATAAAGCTGCCGCCGTATTTTCTTATTCGTTTACTCATTGAGTAAAAGAAGTCAAGAGCTATCGGGAATTTCGCGTCTATAAATAAGTGCGCCTCGTCGCACACAATCATCGTCCGTAAGTTCTTGCCGTTCTTATTGGCTTCCCTCGCATTGATTACCTCTTGCTCTATGAAGCGGAATACAAGTAACATCTGGGCGTTCGCCACTACGTTGTTTTTATTCGCAAACAGCGACTGAAAATTAAAGTCGATAAGGCTTGCTTGCGTAGTCAAAGTAGACGGCGAGTTCCATATATCGCTATATCTTCCTACAACGAATTTCTGCAAATATAATTCCGCCGTGCGCATATCGCGTAAAGTCAATGCGTCCAGACCGCTCTTATCCTTTCCTTTCAACGTGTCGAGCAAATCTGAAAACAACGGGAAATAATCCGCAGGAAAGTTCGAGCAATCCGTTTTTTCGTTAATGCCCATTCTCTCGTAAGTTTCAACCGTTAAATTGTTGATAAGTTCTATAACGTCCAACGGCGCGTCGGCAAGTACGATTTTGAAAAAGCTCTCCAACATTTTTAAGTGCGTGTTGAAAGTAACCGACGGATCTGCCGGCGTTCCGTCCTCTGTTAATACTTTGTAAATATGGAAAGGGTTAATTCTTCCCTCTTTCGCATTACCGACATCTATTATATTGCCGTAAAGATTCCGGCTAAGCGCTAGATACTCAGCTTCGGGATCGAGAACAACTACTCTTGTTCCATTTGCCCATTCATTCAAAATGAGGTTTTTGAGAAAGAACGATTTACCGCTACCCGATTTACCGATAATCATTGCGTTACTGTTTTGATACAGGTTGCCACGCTTCCAAAGGTTGAAGATAAACGGATAACCGTTTGTTCTGTTTTCTCCAAGCATAATGCCGCCCTCGTCCATAACGCACGTTCTTACGAACGGAAATACCGCCGCAAGCGATGAGCTATTTATTCCGCGTTCATATTTTGAAAGTGTACTTATCGGCGAAATATTTGCCGACTTAAAGCCCTCTATCTGCAAGCCGTAAAGCATCGACGGCTTGAAGTTGCCCGTAAGCATTGCGCGGCGAACAGTCTTTTTGAAGTTCTCATCTGACAAATAGTTGTACGCCGTTACCGTTAGAGTTACGTCCATAAGGCTCTCGTTCTCTGTTTGCAGACTGTCAAGAAGTGCGTTCATTGTTTCTCTATGTGTTTCCGCACTGTTGCTTTCACTCGCTTTTTCCGACAATATCTGCTTCGTTTCCATTTCGCCGATACACTTATCGATACGCTTAATCGCTTTGAATTTATCCACGGGCTTGATGTGCATAACCACTTTTGTATTCGGAATATTGAATAGCTCCGCTCCCCAAGCGTTCTTAACACGCAATGGATAGTCCGCAACCGTAAGCACCGCAGCTTCCACTCCGTCAATCGTATATTTGTTCGCCTTAAACTCTATTTCTTTCGGCTTTACCCATTCTATGAGGTTCTCTGTTCCTATCTCGTTCACTTCACGCTCGTCGAAGTTGTGCGAAAAACTGTATCTTAGGAAAACCGCCGCTTCTCTTGCTTCAAGCATTTTCGTACTCAATCCGCTTTTGTTTATTTCCGCGGATATATTGATTGCCGTATTTTCAAGATCTATTTCGTTCTTTCCGTACACCACGATATAATAGTCGGATATGTACTGCTTGCGAATATTGTTCATTTTGTCGATACGGTCAATGCGCTCGCGCAAAATTTCGGACTTAATTCCCTTTACCTCGCTTTCGTCCATACCGTTCTGCACCGCCGTGAGCTTCTCAAACAGCTCGCCCGAAAAACTATCAAGTTTAACGGGACGGTCGATTTTCACAATATCCGTACTTTGCGTTCCGTCCAAAAGCTTCAATGCATTGGCAAAGTAATTGATGTCTATATTTTGCTCGGCTTTATCTTCAATGCCGAAATTCTTTTGCCCTACTTTTATAACTCTGCCGTACATTCCGCCGCTATACACAAGCAATCCGTTCTCTTTTATTTCTTTGAGTCCGACAATCGCGTCCACGCTCTCTTTCGCGTTTTTCGCATTGAGCGTGTACTTCTTTTTCGCAAACAAAAATTTTAACGTCTCGAATATGTATAAATAGAAAATACCTTCTTGCGTCGGCATAAACATTACGACTGCCGCCACGCCCATTATCGCGGCAAACGCCCAATTCTTAGTCGTTACCGCTATGAATATGATTGCGAACACGACAAGCGCAACGATAATATCCACCATCGAATAGCATTTCCAAACCGTGTTCTTTACTTTAATTTTCTTAGGTATTATCCTCACTCGCTACCTCCTCCCGATTCTTCCTCGGAATACTTTTCTTCTTCCTCTCCGTCTGTCTTTTTATCTTTCCTACTCTTTCCCATGTGGATTGCTCCGCGTATAATCTTCGTCGCCGTGCCTATCGTAATCGCACTTACCATACGTCCGCCGTAGAACGCGCTCCGCAAGAAACTCCCTCCGGCGTGCATATCGTCTGCTTGCCCGAAAAGCCTAGCAAACAAATTCTGTCCCGCAGGGATAAGCAACGCTCCACCGATTATCATCACAATCAAAAATATCGCGTTTCCGAAATCTCCCATATCGGGGATGCGCATTTTAGCTATAATCGGCAGTAGCAATATAAACAGGTTGACGGAAAATACCGTACCGTAAGCTACGACGATTTTGGTTATGAACGTTTCGCGCCATACCTTGAACCTTGCTCCGTCGTCTAACGACAAAGTCGCCATAGAAATTGGCATTATGATATATAGCAAAACAATCTCGTAAACCCTTTTGGCAAGGTTTATTGCCGCAACAAGCATAGCTATTGCTACGCCGACTGACGCAATAAGGCTCGGAATATACATAAATGTTTTGGGATTAACCATTCCGTCCATTTCCCAATTTATCGGCCATATTCCAAACGACAGCGTTTTGTAATTGCCGAATATATCGTGCACCGATAATTCCGCAATATTTACTTCGGCTATGGAATAACCGTTCAGCCAATCTCCGACGCAAGCATTGAAAAGCATATTCGATAGTTTCGTCGTGTTTTCGATTTGGAATATCTTTGAAATAAGCTCTAATATCGCATTTGAAATCAAAATACCGAGTATGACTACGACAAGCATTGCCATTGTTCCGAGTAATGCTAAAAAGAACTTCCCAACTATCGTTGATATATTTTTGTTGCTTGCTATCATATTTTTGATTATTGCGACAATCGCAAAGATGCAAGCAAGCCCAACCGCCAATATGAATACGCACCAAAAAATCGAACTTACTCCCGTAGAATTTACCAAGTATTCGATAATATTAACTTTCTGTCCGTTATACCTCACATCGGTTATCCCCGTCATTACGGAGAATATCTCCATAAGTCCGTCTACCATTCGGAGTAGCCATAGAAAAATTTGCAAGCATATTTCTTGTAAGAAAATTATCATTTTCGCTACCTCTTAAAACGCAAGGCGACAGAACTTTCTGCCGCCTCACAGATATTTTCACGTTAAGCAGTATCAACCTACCCACGCGGAAAGACCGTTTATTAATAGCGGTCCGCCCATAGCTACGACGAAGATTATCACTATGCCTATGAGAAGATTTTTTAGCATATCACGAGCGTTGATTTTTTCTTCGTTCTTATGCGCGATTGCTATCCTTATACCGATATATGCGCCCCATATAGCGACCGCCGCCGCAAGCGCGATTACTATGTATATCCAAAACGAATCCATCAAGGATTTCAGCTTTTCAACAATCTGCGCAAGATTATTATTTAGAGTATCTGCCAATAAACTAACCATATTATTTGTCTCCTTTTATCTTGTTTTTCTTCTTTTTGATAACTACGGCGGTTACAATGCCACCTGCCGCGAGTACGATGAGTGCCACTATCGTGCAAATGAGTAACGCGGGACTGCCGCCCTTTTTCTCATCTCCCTCGTTATTACCGTTGTCGGACGTTATGTTTTCTTCCGGATCGCTCGGTTCATTCGGTATATCGGGCGTATCGGGTTGAGGTTCGTCTGGTATAGGTATCGTCGGTTCTTCGGGTTCAACGGACGTAATGGGTTCTTCCTCTTTTTCGATTTCAAGTTCATACCACATAATGGTCTCGCCGTTTTCGTCGAACATTTCCACCTCGTATTTTCCGCTCTCCGCTTCCGAAAAATCCGCGTTGCCGTTCTCATCTATCGTAAAATCGTAGCGGTTTCCGCTTGCTTCCGTAAATGTTACTTTCACCGCATCGTTGTTCTCCTCTCCACAACTGCAAACATACGAAACGTGAATATATTTATCCGTAATAAACAGTTCGGTTAAAAGCATATACTCGTGCTCGTGTTCGCTCGGCTCGATCGGTTCTTCGGGCTGTTCAGGTATTTCGGGGGTTATAGGTTCTTGCGGTTGTTCGGGTTTCGGCGGCTCTTTTGCTTCCGTAGGTTGCTCTCCGCTCCTTACAAAATCGGATAAATAGCTGTGCTCGCAGTCCGTACATTTATGTATCGTATACCCTACTTTATCTAAGGTTGCTTCCACTACCGTGTCGATGTATTTATGCCCTAAGGGGTTCACATAATCCGTAACGTAACGCGACTCGCAATCCTCGCATTTATGCAATACAAACCCGTATGCCGTACAAGTCGGCATAACCGTTTCTTCTCCGTATGTATGCCCCGTTGCTTCTGTTTCGGTATCTATATAGCTATCTTCGCAATGTTCGCATGTATGCGTCGTATATCCTTTTCCCGTACAAGTAGGCTTGGTTTCTTCGGGAATATAGTTGTGTCCGAACGCAAGCTCTACGTTATCCGTATAGGAATAATTACACACGCTACATATGTGTTCCGTATAGCCGTCCGTAAGACATGTTGCGCTTATTACTTCGTCGGCAAAAGTGTGTCCGTTGGGTTCGACATATTCGTCCGAATATTCATATCCGCAGTCCACACAAAAATGCGTTATATATCCGCTATTGGTACAAGTCGCTTCTACGACTATATCCTCATAGTTGTGCGCTTGGATTTCGATAAAATTATCCATATAGCTTTCGCCGCAAGTTTCGCAAGTATAGAGCGTATAGCCCATTTCCCTACAAGTCGCGTCAACGGTTTCCGCCGTATATTCATGTTCGCATACCGTCTCGTCTGCTGCGTATGCCGACGCGCTTTCGCACTTCGTAAAGCCGCAGAATATAACAAACAGCGATAAAGTGAGCATTACGCCGAGCACCGCAAAAATTTTGTTTATCTTTTTTGTCATTATTTCCTCCATTGATTATTTGACTGCTTGTCTTTGCAGTTCTAAAAGTTTAGGCAATTCGCCTTCTACATACTCTGCCATTTCCCGTATCTTTCGGGACTTAGGCTGCTTGTATTTTTCCTCCATCGTGTATAGCAATAAAACGATGTTTTCGAGTGCGGAATTTAATATAGCTTTTCTATCTTCCTCTTTTAGAATTTCGGAAAACCGTTGTAGCTGTAGTCTTATATCGCTCTCTATACTTTTCCACTTCTCATCAAGTTCGTTAAGCTCTTTCTGCCGTTCGATTTCCACTTTATACTCCGCATTTTCTTCTTCCATAATTGCCGTTAAAATGCGCTCGGTCTCATTGCCGCCTTTGCTTGTAATATCGAACACATACTCGTTCTTATCAAATAGCACCGCTTCACGCTTCGCAATACTCGCTTTACCCTCTTTGAAATACACGTCTTTAAGTTCGTATGACGGTGTAAACTTCGTCCATATAGGCTCATATCCTCTTACCGAAACAATGGCGTCGCCCTTCTCGTTGCCGTTCAGTCGTTCAAGCATACCGACCGTAATAAGCGGTTGGTTACTTGCACCCGTGTTACTTGACGCAGGGTTTTCCGCGTTCGTATTGACCGAGAAATTTTTGATTTTCTTTTGTCCGCATAATTCAGAAAACTCTTTGCGTGTGTCGCTATCGTCCGAGCCGATAAAGATTTTCACGTTACAGTTGGTCTTTATAATGTCGCCTATATCTTTGCCGTACCTTGCCGTAAGCTGGGAATACGCTTGCAATACGAACAAGAAGCGAATACCACGCGAACGTGCGACCGTTACCATACCCTCGATATTTTCAAACTTGGGTAAGTTCGCAAACTCGTCCAACACAAAATAAACGTTGCGCTTTAATGTAGCCGTATCCGTCTGTTCCCTACGCAAATTTAAGTTCGCCTTTTCGACAAGCTCTTTATATATCTGCGTAATAAACAGCGTTACAAACCTATGCCTTGTAATCCTTTCGTCCGGCACGATAATGAATAACGCGTTCGGTTGCTCGTCGATGTTCACAATATCCAAGTCGTTCTCACTTGTAAGTGACATAATCCCGTCATCGGATAGCTGTTGCATATACGAATTGACTTCCGAAAGATAACTCGTAAGCGTTTTATCGCTTGTTATAAGTACAGTGTTCACAAGTCCTCTGACCTTTGAAAACTCGTCGCGTCCTTTGAGTAGATATTCCTTTAACGCCGTCGTATCTTCCGAACAGTATTTTGTTATGTTGTGGTAGATGTTGAAAAGCAAGAGTTGTTTTTCTTCTATCTTCCCTTTTATACAGTCCTCGCAAAACGCAAGTACCAACCCAAAGATTAAGTTTCTCGCGCCCTCTTCCCAAGTCGGTTGGTCTTTGTTCTGAACGGGACACAAG
>CAYVEU010000028.1:0-4135 GCA_964450015.1 uncultured Christensenella sp.
CACCAGCCAGACTGGTGGTTTACTTTAGCCGCTATCGTTCCGATATCGGCTAAAAAAAAATATCCGCCATTTCTGACGGATATTTTTGATTTGCCGTATTTTTTATTACTTGTTCTTTCCGCGCGCAACGTACTTCGTATGAAGTATTTCATGCGCCTTGTGGCTGTTCGGCTCTCCCAAATAGGTCGAGTAAACCTCTTTGATAACGGGATTTTCGTGGCTCTTTCTGATAGTCATCTTGCGCTCCGCGTCGTAGATAGCCTCGCTGCGTTTCTTGCGGTAATCCACGTTGTTTCTTACGTACGCGTTCTTTATCGGTTGTCCGCCGCCGTTTACGCAGCCGCCGGGGCAGGACATGATCTCGATAAATTGATATTTGCTGGTGCCGTTTTTTATCTCCTCGCATATCTTACGAGCGTTCGCCAAACCGCTTGCAACCGCAACTTTGACTTCTATTCCGGCAACGTTGTACGTCGCTTCTTTTACGCCTTCCAATCCGCGGACCTCGGCAAACTCGACTACGTCTGCGGTCTTGTTTTCCAAAACCTCTTTTACGGTACGCAACGCCGCTTCCATAACGCCGCCGGTTACGCCGAAAATGAGTCCCGCGCCGGTGCTTACGCCCAACGGGTCGTCGTACTTGGAGTCGTCAAGTTCGTCGAAGAGTATTCCGTTCTTCTTGATAAGACGCGCAAGTTCGCGAGTAGTAAGAACTTAATCAATATCGGGTACGCCCGCAGCGGACATCTCGGGACGGCCTTTTTCGAACTTCTTAGCCGTACAGGGCATTACGCTTACTACTACGATATCTTTGGGGTCCTTGCCTATCTTTTCCGCGTAATAGGTCTTGACTATCGCGCCGAACATTTGCTGCGGAGATTTGCAAGTGGAAAGATTGGGGATAAGTTCGGGATAGTTGTGCTCTACGAACTTTATCCAAGCGGGAGAGCAACTCGTCATCATCGGCAACACTCCGCCGTTCTTTACCCTGCTTATAAACTCGGTGCCCTCTTCCATAATGGTAAGGTCCGCGCTGAAATCCACGTCGAAAACCTCGTCCGCGCCGAGCGCCTTAATAGCGGAAACCATTTTTCCCTCGCAGTTGCTGCCGACGGGGTATCCGAATTCTTCGCCTATACCCACTCTGGTCGCGGGAGCCGTTCCGAAAATGACATACTTGGTCGGATCGTTTAACGCCGCCATAACTTCGTCGATTTCTTCTTTCTCTCTCAATGCGCCCGTCGGGCAGACCGCTATGCACTGTCCGCAGCCGACGCACTCTACGTCCGCCAAATTCTTTTCGAACGAGCAGCCGATATGCGTATCGAAACCTCTTGCGTTGGCTCCGATAACCGATATGCCTTGATAATTCTTGCATGCGGCTACGCAACGGCGGCAAAGGATGCACTTGCTGTTGTCTCTTATTAGGTACGGCGTGCTGGTATCTTCGGGATATTCGCACTTTTCACCCGCGTACTTGCCGATTTCGCAACCCAATTCGGTGCTAAGATCCTGCAATTCGCAATTGCCGCTTCTTACGCAGTACAAACATTCCTTTTTGTGGTTGCTGAGGAGCAACTCGACCGTGGTCTTTCTGCTGTCCAAAACCTTTTTGGAATTGGTGGTAACTTCCATACCTTCCGCAACGGGATATACGCAAGCCGCGACGAGGCTTCTTGCGCCCTTGACCTCGACTACGCAAACGCGGCACGCGCCGATAGCGTTGATGTCACGCAAATAGCACAGGGTCGGGATTTTAATTCCGGCCTTTCTCGCTGCGTCCAAAATGGTAGTGCCCGCAGGGACGCTTACCTCTTTTCCGTTTATTTTCAAATTAACCATATTTTCCATTTTTTACCTCCGCGACTACTTCTTTATTATAGCGTTGAACTTACAGGTATCCATACAAACACCGCACTTGATACATTTTGCGGGATCGATACTATGTACGTTCTTGACGGTACCGCTTATTGCGCCGACGGGGCACTTTCTCGCGCAAGCCGTACAGCCGCGGCATGCGTCGGTTATGCTGAATCCTACGAGCTTCTTGCAAACGCCCGCGGGACATCTCTTGTCCTTGACGTGAGCAATGTATTCGTCACGGAAATAGCGCAACGTGCTCAAAACGGGGTTGGGCGCGGTTTGTCCCAGTCCGCAAAGCGAATTTTCCTTAATATAGTAGCAAAGCGCTTCCATATCGTCGAGGTCCTGCATCGTAGCCTGTCCGCTCGTTATCTTTTCGAGATACTCCAAAAGTCTTTGAGTACCGACGCGGCACGGGGTGCACTTTCCGCAAGACTCGTCTTTGGTAAACTGCAAGAAGAACTTGGCTATATCGACCATACAGTTGTCCTCATCCATAACGATAAGTCCGCCGCTGCCCATCATGCTGCCTATCGAAATCAGGTTGTCGTAGTCGATAGGAATATCGAGATACTGCGCGGGGATGCAACCGCCCGAAGGACCGCCCGTTTGCGCCGCCTTGAATTTCTTGCCGTTGGGGATACCGCCGCCTATATCTTCGATAACCGTCCTGAGCGTCGTGCCCATAGGTATCTCGACAAGTCCGGTGTTCGTGATTTTCCCGCCGAGCGCGAATACCTTGGTACCTTTGCTCTTTTCGGTTCCCATCGAAGCGAACCACTCCGGTCCTTTCAAAATAATTTGCGCAACGTTGGCGTAAGTTTCTACGTTGTTCAAAATGGTCGGCTTTCCGAACAAGCCTTTGACCGCGGGGAACGGAGGTCTGCAACGCGGCTCGCCGCGGTGTCCTTCGATACTGGTCATAAGCGCGGTTTCTTCGCCGCAAACGAACGCGCCGCTGCCGAGTCTTATCTCCAAATCGAAATTATGTCCGCTTCCCAAAATATTATTACCCAAAAGCCCTCTTTCTTTCGCCTGATCGATAGCAATTTGCAATCTGTGTACGGCGATGGGGTACTCGGCTCTTATATAAACGTAACCTTGGCTGCTTCCTATCGCATAGCCGGCTATTATCATAGCTTCGATTACCGCGTGGGGGTCGCCCTCCAAAACCGACCTGTCCATAAACGCGCCGGGGTCGCCTTCGTCGGCGTTACAGCAAACGTATTTGACGTCGCCTACGCTGTTTTTAGCGAACTGCCACTTTACCCCAGTCGGGAAGCCGGCGCCGCCGCGGCCGCGCAAGCCGGACGCTTTCATAATGTCTATAACGTCCTGCGGCGAATATTCGGTAAGAACCTTGGACAAAGCTTGATAGCCGTCGTAAGCTATATACTCATCGATGTTTTCGGGGTCGATACGTCCGCAGTTGCGCAACGCGACTCTCGTTTGGTTCTTGTAGAATCTGGTTTCGTTAAGGTGTCTGGACTTTTGACCCTCTTCCAAATCGGGGTCTTTGTAGAGAAGATGTTGGACTTCTTTTCCGTTTACCAAATGTTCGTCTACGATTTCGGTAACGTCCGCCGGTTTAATGTGGGTATAGAACGAACCCTCGGGATAAACGACTACGACCGGTCCGCAAGCGCAAAGCCCGAAGCAACCCGTCATAATGCAATTGACGTCGTTTTCCAATCCTTTTTCTTTTATTTGCTCTTTCATGAGTCGAGCGATTTCTTTACTGTTTCCGCTGGTACAACCGGTACCGCCGCAGATAAGAACGTGCTTTTTAAAAACTTTGTCGTCTTTGCCGAGCTCGTTTTCCGCTACAACGCCGTCACGGTTGTAAATAACCGCTTTCATTTTTTCTTTAATGGCGTTAAGTTCTGCTAAATTCATATTAACTCCTCCGTTTACTTTTTTGCGTTTCGACAAAATATTCCCTTTATTTTTAAGCGTTGCGCGTTAAAAAAGAGAATATTAAATTATTCCCTTAGTTACTTTGCTTCCGCGGTTCCGTCCAAATACGGTTTCAAAAGCTTGCCGACTTCGTCTTTGGTCACTTTGCCGTGAACCTGTTCGTTTATGGTAAGTACCGGCGCAAGACCGCAGCAGCCTATGCAACGCGTCGCGTTAAGCGAAAATCTTCCGTCGGCGGAACATTCGCCCGGTTCGACCTTTATTTGTTTTGCAATCTCGTCCAACACGTCCCCTGCGCCTTTAACGTAGCAAGCGGTTCCGATACAGACGGAAATCTGATATTGACCTTGCGGAT